>CAMTMX010000058.1 GCA_947073495.1 uncultured Porphyromonadaceae bacterium | reverse complement strand
ATAATGACTGAATAAATATCATAAAGATGCTGACAAAGACCTCAATGGCAAGGCAAAATAAATTTTAAACAGTTTCTTAGTTAATAAACGGGGGCCAACAAAATAATTTTGATGGTCCCCGATATATTTTTTGGAGAGTGTTTTTATTTGAAGAGACGTGGCGTGAATAAAACGAGATAGTCTCTCCAGTTTGTCCAGGTATGACCACCCTCGCTTTCGTGGTATTCATAAGGAATTTTCATGCCGTCGAGCATTAAGCGATAGTCTTTGTTTAGATCGTATAGGAAATCTTCCTTTCCTATAGCTATCCAATAAAGTTTGGGTGCTTGTTTGAATTGGCGTTCCAATGGTTTGATAAGTCCTTCATCTGAATTGTCTACACCTGAACCATTCCATCTCACTGCAGCTGAGAACAGTCCTATATAATCGAAATCGTCCGGCATCATCATAGATGTTCTCCATGTATGTCCTCCACCCATTGACAATCCGGCGATTGCGCGGTGAGCTTTGTCAGGTATGGTTCGATAATGGGAGTCGACATATTTTACAATGTCCGCCATTGACTTCTCAAATTTTCCGGGTTCTGCCTTTGAATATTCACCGTTTGGTGTGTACATTCCGTCACCGGTATGCCCTGGAGCCGCAGCCATATTACCATTGCCGTTTGGCATTACCACGATCATCGGTTCCGCTTTCCCGGAAGCGATCAGATTGTCGAGTATTATTGAAGCTCTGCCTAACTCGTTCCAGGCTTCCTCGTCGCCTCCCATGCCATGAAGGAGATAGAATACAGGATAGCGTTTGTCTTTGTTGTCTTCATATCCTGCAGGAGTATATATGGTCATTCTTCTATCCATCCCGAGAATAGGGGAGTTGTACCATACTTTTGAAACGGTTCCGTGAGGAACATCTTGTACGGCATACAGATCAGCATTGCCTCCCGGCACTATTACTTCGCTGAATAAAGCCGAAATGTCGCGGGCAGTGTAAGCGTTTGCCGGATCTATCGTTCTCACTCCGTCAATATCGAAAGAATATGTATATAAGTCCGGTTTTAGTTTTGGTGTTGTCACAGACCATACACCTTCGGCGCCTTTAGTCAGTTCGATAGGTTGATACGCGGAGAACCCGAATACGGATACCTTTTCAGCTTTGGGTGCGCGTATTGAGAGTGTCACAGTTGAATCAGGATTCACAACAGGAGATTTACTGTTTGGTGCAAATCCCAGCGCTTCTTGAGCGTAGACAGGGGAGATGCAGCCAAGGATCACTGATGAGAGCAAGAGTTTTTTCATCACGTCTGTTCAGGTTAAATAAATTATAGAGTAAAAACATACTATTGCTATAACGTGAAGATTTACAGATGCAATATACTCTACAATAAAAATAGCACCAATTGTTAGATTGGTGCTATTCCTTTCCACAATTGTATGTTAACCTTATAGCCCCATACCTCTCAACTTTCGCAAACGAAAGTTGAATTAATTAAAATGTTGATTAATTAAATGTGGATGCTGTGAATTTTGACGGGTGATTGAATCGCACAAATAAAATGATGCATTTGTTATATGTTTTATCAGTATTTAGTAAGATATTATTAAAAGTAATTATGAATAAGAAAGATAATTCGGAAGATAAGAGATGGGAGGGTCATCCTGCCGAGGATTATAGGGGATTGACGATGTATCAGGTTATGGTGGGATCGTTTATTCATTCTGAAAACGGGGCGGAAGGTTATAATGATATGTGGGGTCCGGATAATGAGACAAAGGACGGAAATCTACAGGGTGTCATAGAGGCTTTGCCTCACATAAAATCTTTAGGAGCGAATGCTGTATGGCTGACTCCTATATTCGATAGCAGTGGGGCTGAAGGCGGGGAGAAACTGCAGGCGTCGGGATATTTTGCTAAAAACTATTTCGCGATAGATCCCCATTTCGGCACGGAAGATGATCTACATGAACTTGTGGATAAGGCACATGAAATGGGCATGTACGTATTCCTTGATGGCGTTTTCGGACACCATGGAGGAGTTGACAAACTTTCTCCCGAAGGACATTGCATAGACAGCACGTCTACCAAAAATGAAAGAGATGAGGAAGGGAATGTTAAGTATCCTGAATCTCTTGAATATTTTAAAGAGGTCGCCACATATTGGATAGATAAATTTGAAATAGATGGCTGGCGTCTTGACCAGGCGTATCAGCTTTGCCAGAATGGTCATAACTATTGGTGCGACATTCGGAAAGCTGTGCAGGATATTTGTGACCGTCGGCGAAGCGAAGGGAAAATATGGGGAGTCCTCGGGTATATGGTGGGAGAAGACTGGAGTGATGCCGGGGGAATAAGTGGAAGAGTGTATAGAGACGGGGGGCTGGTAAGCGCATTTGATTTTGACGGTAAAGAATTAATCAGTGGTCCAATGTCTGATCTTTCCACCGGAGGATTACAAAATGGTTGGGATGATGTGATAAAGATCTATTCAAAACCTACGGCGAGGGGATATTGTTCGGATGATGTTTTGCCAAATCTTTTTCTTAGCAATCACGACGGATTCCGATTGGCGGACCATTTTTACGATGCTGAGAATGAAATCAATATTATGACAAGATATGCGATACTTGCAGGTTATCCGGGTCCTGTCACAATGTATTACGGGGATGAGTTCGGAGATTTAAGCCGCGATGTTGAGGGTGCCCAGCCTGATAATGCCGCACGCACATCGGGTCATCTTATCGCTGATGACGAGCGATCAGCGCATCTATATAATTATGTGGCAAAGGTAATTAACTTTAGAAAAGACAATCCGGCAATGTGGCGGGGCAATCAAGAATTCAATAGGTATAAAAATGGAGAGACTGAGGTTTTGGTGGTTACTAAAACAGACCCGGACTCAGACAACAAGGTTGTCATGATATTTGCAGACAAAGACACTACAGAGATAGTACCAGGAGTTCCCTACCCTGTAGAGGTGAGAGGTTATGTGCCTGAATTAATAAAAATCAACTAATTGTAAAATAACAGAAGGACAAAAGGACATAAGGAATGTGAAGACAAGAGGACATTAATAATATAAAACAGAAGGACAAAAGGACATAAGGAATGTGAAGACAAGAGGACATTAATAATATAAAACAGAAGAACAAAAGGACATAAAATTTTTCTGTTCTTCTGTTCTTCTGTTCTTCTGTTTATACTAAAAAACGTCTGTTCTTCTGTTTATTCTAAAAACGACTGTCCTTTTGTTATGTTAGTCGGGGTCAGGCGTTTTTGATGTAGTCCACGATCCATGCTCCTACTTCTTTTGTGCCGTAGTGTGCACCACCTTCTACCTGAATCTCAGGTGTGCGGACATTGGCGTCAAGAGATGCGTTTACAGCCTTGCGGATCAATTTGCCTTCTTCCATAAGGTTAAAATATTCGAAAAGCATTGCCACGGAAAGGATCTGTGCCAAGGGGTTTGCGATGTTGAGACCTTTGGCTTGAGGCCATGAACCGTGTATAGGTTCGAATACCGGTGTGTGTTCTCCTGTGGATGCAGAGGGGAGAAGTCCCATTGACCCTGTGATGCAGGAACCTTCGTCAGTAAGGATGTCACCGAAAGTGTTTTCAGTCACCATCACGTCGAAAAATTTCGGATCCTGAATCATGCGCATGGCGGCATTGTCTACAAACATATAGTCGGTCTCGACTTCAGGATGCATTACTGCCATCTCTTTCGCCACCTGACGCCACAGACGAGAAGATGCAAGCACGTTTGCCTTGTCGACTACGGTGAGGTGCTTGCGGCGGCGTTCAGCATATTTGTAAGCCTCTTCAAGGATACGTTCGATTTCTGGACGGGTATAGGCGTTGGTGTCGTAAGCCTTGTCATTGTCCTGATATTTCTCTCCGAAATACATTCCGCCTGTCAGCTCACGGATGCACACGAAATCGGCACCGCGTACAAGTTCATCCTTGAGTGGCGACTTATGTATAAGGCAGTCAAAAGTCTCGATAGGACGGATGTTGGCGAAAAGACCAAGTTTCTTACGCATTGCAAGAAGCCCCTGCTCCGGACGGACTTTTGCTGTAGGATCGTTGTCGAATTTAGGATCTCCCACCGCTGAGAAAAGCACAGCGTCTGCATCCATGCAAATCTTGAAAGTCTCCTCAGGGAAAGGATCCCCGACCTCATCGATTGCATGCGCGCCGCAGAGTGCGTATTCATAACTTACCTTGTGACCGAATTTCTCACATATGGCAGACATTACTGCCACGCCCTGCTCAGAAATTTCAGGGCCGATACCATCGCCGGGAAGTACGGCTATTTTAAGTTCCATGTTTTATGTTTTATGTTGTATGTTATATGTTTTAGTAGATTGAGTCTTAAGCTTTCGGATAGCTGATTTTTTACCATAAACTTTAACCTCTCAATCCTACAAACCTTTGCCGGCTTCAGTCTCCATCAGGTTGAGCATCTTGATTGTTGCTTTGATGGCGGCTTCTGTCTGGTCGGCGTCAAGACCGCGTGTGCGGTAGACACGTTCCTCCCAATCCCATGTGATTGTGGTTTGCACGAGTGCATCGGTTCGTCCGCCGGGAGGGATAGATACCGAATAGTTTGACAGATGAGGGAAGCGGCGGTCAAGTTTCTCTTTGTATATGCGTTTCACTGCGCGCATAAAGGCATCAAATTGACCGCTCCCGACTTCATTCTCCTCGTAGACATTTCCGTTTATTTCAAGTTTTACCGCCGCCATGGGGTTGAGTCCGTAGGCGGTGCTCACCATATAGCTGAGTAGCTTTACATGTTCTTCTTGAGTAGAACTTTTTAATACGTCGGAAACTATATATGGGAGATCTTCCTGTGTCACGACCTCTTTCTTATCGCCAAGCTCGATGATGCGTTGGGTCACCATTTTGGTCTGTTCAGGGGAAAGTTCGAGCCCCAGTTCCTCGAGATTGCGTAGGATGTTTGCCTTGCCGCTGTTTTTCCCAAGCGCATACTCACGTTTTCGTCCGAAACGTTCGGGAAGAAGATCGTTGCAGTAGAGGTTTGCCTTGTTGTCGCCGTCGGCATGCACTCCCGCCACTTGTGTGAATACGCTGTCTCCTGTGATGGGGCGGTTGGGGGGTATAGCTATTCCGGAATAGTTCTCCACCAGACGGCTCACAAGATTCAGTTTGCTCTCCACGATATTCGTATGGGCGTTAAACTGATCCTTAAGAATAGCCTGCACACTTGCAAGAGGTGCATTGCCCGCACGTTCGCCAAGACCGTTTACAGAAGTGTGGATCCCTCTGCACCCTCCAAGCACTGCGGCAAGCACATTCGAGATTGCAAGGTCATAGTCGTTATGAGCATGGAAATCAAAATGAAGACCGGGATATAGTTTTACCATTTTCCTCATAAAGAGAAGCAGTTCAAGGGGGTTCAGTATCCCGAGTGTGTCGGGAAGCATAAACCTTTTTATGCCGCAGTCTTTGAGAGAGTCGATCATTTTGAAGACATAGTCTGGAGAGTTCTTGATGCCGTTGCTCCAGTCTTCGAGATACACATTGACATTGATTCCCATTTTGTGGGCGAGCGCAATGTTCGCGCGCACATCAGCGAAATGCTCCTCAGGAGTTTTTTTAAGCTGATTGATGCAATGGTTTTCCGAACCTTTGCAGAGCAAGTTGATGTTGACGCATCCGCAATCGTTTATCCAGTTGAGCGAAGTTCCGCCATCGACAAAACCAAGCACTTCCACACGAGGAAGGTAGCCTGCCTGACGGGCCCATTTGCAGATCCTTTTTACAGCATCCTTTTCACCGTCGGAAACTCTTGCGGAAGCCACTTCAATGCGGTCTACGTTGAGATCTTGCAACAATGCCCTGGCGATCATTAATTTTTCATGTGGCACGAAACTCACTCCGCTGGTCTGTTCACCGTCGCGAAGGGTTGTGTCCATGATCTCTATTTGCGCCGAATGACTGTTCATTTTTCTTGTCAGGCTTTAGCTTTACGCTCCCATGCCTCAGTCTTGTCTTTGTTTTCAAGAAGGAAGTCGATATCGTCGAGAGCGTTCATCAAGCAATATTTTTTGTATCCGTTGATCTCAAACTTCTCACTCTTTCCCGTAGCTTTATTGGTCACGGTCTGATTGGGGAGATTAACTTCAACCTCTGTTTTCGGGTCTTTTTTGATGGAATCGAAAAGCTCGGCAAGAAACCCTTCGCTAACCACTACAGGAAGTACGAAGTTGTTGAGTTCATTGTTTTTGTGGATGTCTGCGAAGAAGCTGCTGATCACCACTCTGAATCCATATCCGGCGATTGCCCATGCAGCATGTTCACGGCTTGAGCCGCTGCCGAAGTTTTTTCCGGCAACAAGAATCTCTCCGCTATAGGTAGGGTCGTTGAGCACGAAATCCTTATTGACAGTTCCGTCGGGATTATATCTCCAGTCGCGGAAAAGGTTTTCTCCGAAGAAACTTTCTTCGCGGGTGGTGGCTTTAAGGAAACGTGCCGGGATGATCTGGTCCGTGTCTACGTTTTCCAGCGGGAGAGGCACGCAGGTGCTTGTGATTATATCGAATTTCTGTTTCATCTTTCTACCAATTCAAAATTCAAAATTTAACATTCAAAATTGATAAGTGTTCTCGGATCTGTTATCTCTCCTGTCACTGCCGCCGCTGCCGCAACGAGCGGACTTGCAAGCACGGTGCGCGCCCCGGGACCTTGACGACCTTCAAAATTGCGGTTGGAGGTGGATACTGCAAGTTTTCCTGCAGGTATCTTGTCATCGTTCATTGCAAGGCAGGCGGAGCATCCGGGCTGACGGATTTCGAAACCTGCTTCCTCAAGAATTTTGTCAAGACCTTCTTCCTTTATCTGTTCGCTTACCATCCACGAACCCGGTACGAGCCATGCAGTCACGCGGTCTGCTTTCTTTTTACCTTTCACAATAGAGGCAAAAGCACGGAAGTCTTCGATGCGTCCGTTTGTGCAGGCGCCGAGGAAAACGTAGTCTACCGGAGTGCCGAGTAGTTTTTTGCCAGGTTTGAAGCCCATGTAATCGAGGCTCTTCAGATAAGATGCCTTACCAGCCTCAGGCACTGTGTCAAGAGCAGGAATCGATTCCGTGATACCCATACCCATACCCGGGTTTGTGCCGTATGTCACCATTGGCTCGATGTCTTCAGCTTTGAAAGTCAATTCTTTGTCAAAGATGGCGTCATCTCCGCTCTTGAGGGTCTTCCAATAAGTTACAGCTTTCTCCCATTCTTCACCTTTAGGGGCGTATTCCCTTCCTTTGATATATTCGAAAGTTGTTTCGTCAGGGGCTATGAAGCCGCCGCGCGCACCCATTTCGATAGACAGGTTGCAGAGAGTGAGACGTCCTTCCATAGAAAGATTTCGGACTGCGCTTCCGGCATATTCTACAAAATATCCTGTGGCACCGGAAGTTGTAAGCTTTGACATTAGATATAATGCGATGTCTTTTGCAGTCACGCCTTTTCTCAGAGTTCCTTCAATATTAATGCGCATTGATTTAGGCTTCTGTTGAAGAATGCATTGGGAAGCCATCACCATCTCCACTTCCGATGTGCCGATCCCGAAAGCCACAGCACCCATGGCGCCATGGGTAGAGGTGTGGGAGTCGCCGCAAACGATGGTCATACCCGGAAGGGAAAGACCGCGCTCAGGACCCACCACATGGATGATGCCGTTTTTGGGATGAAGCATGCCGAAGTGGTTTAGCCCGAATTCCTCCGCATTTTTAGCGAGTGTGTCCACCTGGGTTTTGCTCACCGGATCTTCAATCGGTTTGTCCTGGTCGTGAGTAGGGGTGTTGTGGTCAGGCATACAGAAGATATTGGCGGGGCGGAAACACTTTATTCCGCGCGCGCGCATCCCTTCAAAAGCCTGAGGACTTGTCACCTCGTGACAGTAGAGCCTGTCGATATACAACTGTTCCGGACCATCTTCCACATGTTGCACCACGTGGCTGTCCCAAATCTTGTCAAACAGAGTATTTGCCATTTTTTTTACCTGTAATATATGTTGGTTAAATTAAAGTTGCAAAAAAATTATCACCGGAAATCAAGGAGATGTCCCTGATGCTTCCAAACCGGAGGAAAACAAAAAAGCCTTTCCCGCTCGCGGTGGGAAAGGCTCTGTGTGTATCCTCTAAAATTCAAGCGCAGACTGATCTTCCCACCGACGGATGTCGTAGAATAATGGAAATAAGTCGTATAATAATGAAGTTTGTCATTATTGCCAGTCTGTTGGAATTTTGTCGCAAAGTTAAGGTGATAAATGCAAAAATGCAAAAAAAAGTAGTAAAAAAATGACGAAAGCGTGCAAAATAATGGTTTGAGAGAGGATATAGAAATAATATTAGTCTTTTATTCCGGATAAAAAACGGCATGATGAAGCCATCATGCCGTTTTTGTCGGTTATTCCGTCTTTATGCCGGAAGGGTCGGGTCACTTGCGCGGTTTGATATCAAGCTTGACCGGTTTTATCATATTTTCCGGTGCGAGGACAGTGTCGAGTTCCTCTTTATTAAGGATTCCATGTTCAAGCACAAGATCGTATACGCTCTTTCCAGTCTCGAGTGCTTCCTTTGCAATCTTGGTAGAGTTCTTGTATCCGATTACGGGATTGAGGGCAGTGACAACAGAGATGCTCAGATGCACATCCTTGAGACATTTCTCTGGATTTGCCACGATACCCTCTACACAGCGGGTGCGTAAAGTCTCGAAACCATTGATCATTATATCTACCGATTCGAAATCACACTGAGCCATGATCGGCTCCATTGCGTTGAGCTCCATCTGAGCGGCCTCGCCAGCCATAGTCACGCAGAGTTCGTTGCCGATTACCTTGAAGCATATCTGGTTCATCACTTCCGGGATTACAGGATTCACCTTTCCCGGCATGATTGAAGACCCGGGCTGCATTGCGGGCAGGTTGAACTCGCCTAAGCCACAACGTGGTCCGCTGGCGAGAAGACGAAGGTCGTTGCAGATCTTGTTCATTTTCACTGCCACACGCTTCAGTGCGGAAGCATATCCCACGAGGCATGAAGTGTCGGAAGTGGCAGCCACAAGATGAGACGCGAGCTTGATGTCCCATCCGGTTATGTCGCTGAGAGCTTTCACGCATTTCTCGGCATATCCCGGTTCGGCGCAGATACCTGTGCCGATGGCGGTTGCGCCCATGTTGACTGTCAGGAAGTCTTCTGCAGCCTCGTTGAGATGTTTGATTTCATCCTTCAGGATAGATGCGAATCCGCTGAATGTCAGACCGAGTGTCATAGGGACAGCATCTTCGAGCTGAGTCCTGCCTATCTTAAGTATATTCTTGAATTCTTCACCTTTCTCTTCGAATGCCTTGATTATCTTATCGTAATATTCAAGGAACCGGAGATGGGTGTAATACATTCCGATGTGGATTGCGGTAGGATAGGCATCGTTTGTAGATTGAGCGCAGTTCACGTGGTCGTTTGGAGAAAGATACTGATACTCTCCCGGTTTGTGCCCCATAATGATCAGTGCTCGGTTGGTGATCACCTCGTTGGCGTTCATGTTGGTTGAAGTGCCTGCGCCTCCCTGGATCATGTCTACCAGGAACTGGTCGTGGAATTTACCGTCGATAAGTTCCTGACATGCCTGTTCAATTGCGTCAGCCTGTTCCTTAGAGAGAAGCCCGAGTTCAAAGTTTGCGCGGGCAGCCGCCATTTTTGTGATTGCGAGTCCCTTTATAAACAAAGGGTAATCATAGAGATGAAATTTGCTGATTTCGAAATTCTGGATGCCACGTAATGTCTGCACTCCGTACAGAGCATCCACCGGCACGTCAAGAGTGCCGATAAGGTCTGATTCCTGGCGGAATCCTTTTGTGTTTTCAGTTGTCATGATAATGTATTTTTATGGTACTAAATTATTGGTACGAATATAAAATCAAGGTTATTCGAAAGATATGCCCATGCTGCGGTTGAAGTCCGGTGAATGCAGGGGCGCTACATTCTTTCGGTCTATAATTATAACGCTAAAAAAATGATATAGATGTACATTTAAGACAAATTATATTATCATAAGAGAAACTACAGATTGAATCATCTATAATTAAGGAATTTATACATTTCTTTTATTTATGTCATTTTATCTTTGTCAGCATATCAACTTTTTCTTATCTTCAACGTTTTCTAAGAAAGTTAACCTTTATCCATAACCTTAATTCCAATGGGGAAGGGTCGTCAGATCCGACCTCGCCAATACGACTATGATACTACAACTATTATTTGTCTTGGCAGCAATTATCGTCGGTGCCCGTCTGGGGGGCATCGGTCTCGGAGTCATGGGAGGGGCGGGCATGGCTGTGCTCGTGTTTGTTTTCGGTCTCGAACCGACATCTCCCCCTATAGATGTGATGCTAATGATAGCTGCCGTCATTTCCGCCGCCGCCGCCATGCAGGCTGCCGGAGGTCTTGACTATCTCGTCGGCATTGCAGAGAAGATGCTTCGCAAACATCCTTCTCAGGTGACGGTTGTCAGCCCGCTTGTCACTTATTTGTTTACATTTGTTGCCGGCACCGGTCATGTGGCTTATTCAGTGCTTCCTGTCATTGCCGAGGTGGCACGGGAAACCAAGATCCGTCCTGAGCGTCCGCTCGGCATCGCGGTGATAGCTTCCCAGCAGGCAATCACCGCCAGTCCTATCTCTGCCGCTACCGTGGCGTTGTTGGGGATGCTTACTGCTGCCGGGATTTCTTTGTTCGACATCTTGAAAATCACTATCCCCGCCACATTGGTGGGCGTGTTGGTGGGCGCCTTTTTCTCCAAAAAGGTAGGGAAAGAGCTTATCGATGATCCGGAATACCAGCGTCGTGTAAAAGAAGGGATGATTGAAGAAAACTCGAAACCTGTCAACCGTGTGAAAAATGTAGGGAAAGCGAGACTGTCTGTGATTCTTTTCCTTGTGGCTACAGTTTTGATAGTTCTTTTCGGGTCTATCCCCGCTATGCGCCCCACTTTTGACGGCACTGCCGTCGAGATGCCTGCCATTATCGAGATCCTTATGCTCACAACGTGTGCCCTTATCCTCATCTTCACAAAGACCGATGGTATTTCACCCACGAAAGGAAGTGTCTTTATCGCCGGCATGCAGGCGGTCATAGCCATTTTCGGTATCGCCTGGATGGGCGACACGTTCATTAATGGCAACCTTGCCGCTATCACAGGCCCTATCGAGGGGATAGTGAAGGAGATGCCTTGGCTTTTCGCCCTTGCGTTGTTTGTGATGTCTATTCTCCTTTATAGCCAGGCTGCCACTGTCAGGGCGATAATGCCTCTCGGCATAGCCCTCGGCATTAGTCCTATGATGCTCATAGCTCTTTTCCCGGCAGTCAACGGTTATTTCTTCATCCCTAATTATCCTACAATTGTTGCGGCTATCAATTTCGACCGCACGGGTTCTACCCATATTGGAAAATATGTGCTCAACCACTCTTTTATGATGCCCGGAATGGTGGCGACTGTGGTCGCTATAGGCGTGGGGCTTTTGTTGATACAGGTGTTCTGATTTAAAATTCCGGCGGGGCACATGGAGCCTCGCCGGATATAATTTTTTACCATAATCCATATTGTGCTATGAATCATTACTATCTATTTACTGCAACCGCTTTGCTCTCTTTTCAGTCGGCGGTTGCCAAATCTTTGGATTCCGACAGTTGCAGTTTTGGGCGGAACGACGTTGTTGAGGTGGTATTGCCGCAGGATTCAGCTGTTTGTGAACCGGTTGCTTACGCTCCTGAAGAAAAAAGTCTATTTGAGGAAGTCACTAAAATTCAGAAGAAGACCGATGCCTTCAATCTCTATTTAAACATGCAGGGAGATTTCAACGCTCTTTGGCGGGGAAACACTTTCGATGAGGGGAAATTCCGAATGAAGCAGCTCCGGATAGAAATGACAGGACAGATCAATGACTGGCTAAGCTATCGCTATCGTCAGCGTCTTAACAAGGGGGACGACCCTGCCGGTTATCGCGACAATGTGCTCGGAAGCATCGATTATGCCATGATAGGTATCACTCTTGGCAAATGGCAGTTCTTCCTCGGTAAGCAGTGTGCCGCTTACGGAGGTATTGAATTCAACCTCAATCCTATAGAGGTGCTTGAAAACACCGCAATCACCGACTATATGAGCAACTTCATGACCGGCGTGCGGGTGGCATACAATTTTACCCCCTCCCAGCAGTTGCAGTTTCAGGTGCTCAACTCTCTGGTGGGGAAATCTGAAGACATGTATGGCGCATGGAAGAAATCGAAGATGCCACTCCTTTACACTCTCAATTGGAACGGTAGTTTCGGCAATTTCTACAAGGCTAAATGGTCTGCTTCCCTCATGAATGAGACAAAAGGGAAAAACCTTACATATTTCGCCGTAGGCAACGAGTTTAATTTCACTGATAATTTCGGGGCGTTTCTCGATTGTGCTTACACCCGCCAGGCTGTAGACCGTATGGGGCTCGTGACAAAAATGGTATGTCCGGACGGTGCTGAATACAATACAGCCAATGTTGACTATATGTCGGCGATATTCCATATCCACTACCGTTTTCATCCGGCGTGGAATGTGTTTGCCAAGGCAATCTATGACTATTCCGGCATTTATAAGAGCCACGATGGTCTTGAGAAGGGCACCTATTGCAATTCATGGGGATATCTTGGAGGTATAGAGTATTATCCGTTTAAGGACCGCTCTCTCCATTTCTATGCTGCGTATATCGGGCGCTCTTTCAACTACACCGACCGTGCAAAGGCTTTCGGCAACAAGGATTATTGCACCAATTCCTTGTCGGTAGGGTTTATCTGGCAGATGCCTATATTCTGATGAGGGTTTAGTGTTAAGAGTTCGAATAATTCTTAAACCATAGGCTATCTTCCACTCAAGATCTCTGACCAAAGACCATATAAAAAAACTGCATGCAGATTTTTCTGCATGCAGTTTTTTTTATATGGTTGTGGATCAGTCAAGCTGCCATTCGAAGATTCCTGCCGAATTGTCGTCGGGAAGAACTACTTCGAGTTTCATTGCATTTGTCTTCACAGGGTCGAAGTTAACAGTGTTTGCAGACCCTTTCGCTGTGCCATATTTATCGGCTCCGCTTACAGGTTGCCAGTTGCCGGCTTCATCTTTATAATAAAGTTTCCAGCTTTTCGGCACGCGACATCCTCCCCATGGGCCGTCGTCATACCAATATACTGTCGCGCTCTGTACTGTCTCTGCCTGAGGAAGTTCATACGCAAGCCATTCTGTTGTGCCTTTTTTAGGCCACCAGTGTGTGTAAGGCACAGAGCGGTCGTTCTCATCTTTCGGAACGAGACGGTCGTTGAGCGATGAAAGCGACCCCATCTTTGCCGAGGCTGTCACTTTGCTTTGTGATGCCAATGTCGGAGGCATCACCGGACGCGATGCGCTCAGTTCCTGAGGCAGCCACACCGCCATGTTGCCGCTTCCTCGGTGATTCCAGGCATAGTAGGGGATAAGGTTTAGCTTCACGTCTTTAGCCTGAAGTCTTCCCTTGTCGTCATAACTGAGCACCTGACCGTCGGTGGTAAGTTCCACGATACCTTCAAGGAGTTCCGGTTTCTCGTTTACAGTGAACTGAGGTTTCTGATTGACGAAGATACTGAGCACATCGAAGTCATTGTCAGGCCATTCTGCACAATATACGATAGGCCCTCTCTCCACTGCGATTCTACCACGGTCAGCCTCAACCTTGTTGTTCGCTTTAACTGTGCGGGGCTCCATGTCGAGGTGAAGTTCCACTTTGTCACCTTTTTTCCAGTTGCGGTCGATCGTATAGTAGCCGTCTGCCGTAACTGTGCCTTGTGCCGGCTTGCCGTTTACAGTCACGGTGTAGCCGAGACGTTTGCCATCGCTATAAGCGTAAAGATCGCTTGGCACCGGTTTGTTCTGAACCCATCCGGGGATGCGGAGCTTGAGATCGAACTTGCCAGCCTTGTTCTTATCTACTGTCACAGCGATGTTGCCGTTCCAGGGATAATTTGTCTGTTGGCTGAGAACCACGTCTTTGCCATTCACCTTGAGATTGCCTGTGTTGCTCATGAAGAGGTTCACGTAAACGTCGTCACCCTTGGTGGCATATACATAGCCGGGAAGAGAGGGGATGAAACGTGCGATGTTCGACGGGCAGCATGCGCAGCCGAACCAGGGCTGACGCTGGTGCTGTCCCATGCTTTCGAGCGGGTTGGGGTAGAAGAAGCTTCCGCCGTCAAGAGCCACGCCTGAGATAAGACCGTTGTAGAGAGTGCGCTCCACTACGTCGTAATATTTTGAATCTCCGTGGAGAAGGAAGAGACGATGGTTTACGTAGACGTTGCCGATAGCTGCACAGGTCTCGCAATAAGCCGACATGTTGGGAAGCTCATAGTTCTTGCCGAACGCCTCGCCGTTGCTTGTTGCGCCGATACCGCCCGTGATGTAATATTTTTTGCCCACGATATTGTCCCATATTTTGTCGATAGCCTTGATATAGGCTGAATCGCCTGTGAGGGCGGCTACGTCAGCCATGCCGGCATACATGTAGGCTGCACGTACTGCATGCCCTACGGCTTCGTCCTGTTCGATCACCGGCTTGTGGGCCTGACTGTATTCGTCGGTGCGGGATGTGTAGCCGCGCTTGTCGAGGAAATACTTAGCCTGGTCGAGATATTTCTTGTCGCCGGTCACGAGATAAAGTTTCGCGAGAGCCATCTCAGCGATCTGATGACCCGGCACGCGAGCCACCTGTCCGGGGCCGTCGCCTATCTCACGGCATATGCAGTCTGCATATTTCATTGCGATGTCGAGGAAGTTACGTTTCCCGGTTGCCTGGTAGTGGGCTATAGCACCCTCCACCATGTGTCCGAGGTTGTAGAATTCATGGCTGAGGTCTTCCACAAGTTCCCAGCGCTTTGAGCCTGCCCACTCGTGTGGATGCTTCGGGTTCATAGTTCGGGAAGTGTAGAGATATCCGTCTGGTTCCTGAGCTGCCGCAACAATCACGAGCACACTGTCGATATAATTCTCAAGGCGCTTGTCGGGATAAGTCTGAAGGAGGTAGCTCGCCCCCTCGATAGTCTTATATACGTCGGTGTCGTCAAAAGCGAGACCTCCCACATGGATAGTGTCTGACGGGTGTGCCGCCTTTACGAAATTTTCATAACGACCTGTCTCCTCACACTTGCTGAAAGCGAGAGGTATGGTCACTTCGCGACTTGCTTTAAGGCGTTGACCCCAGAAATTGTCAGTCACTTTCACAGAAGTGAACGGCACCGGGTCGATCGGGTAGCCATGGTGTGAGGCTTTGGCGGGAGATTTTGCCAAGGCCGGGATAGCCAGGGAGGCTATCATTGTGGCTGCGAGTAGCTTTTTCATGTGTTGGGCTTTATTATAATTTTGAATTTTGAATCAATTATGCATTATCAATTATCAAACGGAATAAATTCGTCTGAGAGTTTCAGAGAATGGATATATCCGGTGAAAGGCCACTCATTTTCCGCATTCCTGCCGAGGGTCACGAATTGCGAAGGTTTCACGAGCAGCTGGATATCTTTTTCGCTCACGAGCTTGCCGTTGATGTAGACTTTTTCCATCCTGCCGTCGAAACACACATAGATGTGCTGCCATTCTCCTTCAAGACCTTTCACGTCTTTCCAGCCGGCATCCTCATACCATCCGTAATGGTTCATCACTCCGCAACGCGGTTCCGTGCCGTTCACGCCCATGATCTTTTCAAGTTCGTCATGCGATGTGGTGAAGTCGGCATAACACTCGTTTTCGGCAATCTCCGGATTCAGTATCACGGCTTCGAGTGTGTATGGGGTGTTGTTGAGCATTGTCGACGGGAGCGGGAAACTTGAACGATAGAAAGTCTTGCCGTCGAAACGTATAGCCTTCTTTCCTTTCACCTCCTCTATTATTCCGGGAGTCTCGAGTGCCTCGAAATATCCGCCGATGCCGCCGTTGGGGAGATAGCCCACGGTGTCGCCGATATTGAACATGTCCGCATTGATGTCTACTATCACACCCTTGTTCTCGCGTGCTGCGACAGCATCGCTGCGGAGTGGGTTCATGGCGTCAAATTCTTTTTCGGCGTCGGTAAGTTCCCAGTTATAGTAGCGGAGGTTTGTCAAGGTGAGAGGTGTTTTGCCTGTCTTGATCGACAGCTTTCCGTTAGATTCCGGTTTAAGGAGTTGGGCAGTTTTCCATTCTTTTCCGTCGAATGAGAGAGCGGATAGGGTGTGGGGGCGTTTCGGGTTGATGAGTTCGTTTTCAAAAACGAGCTCGGTGTTGGGGGCGAGAACGATTGCATCCTTGCCGGCTACTCTCTTTGAATCGACATGACCTTTCACAAGACGGAACGCACCTCCCAATTGTCCGCGGGAGTTTTTCCATTCCCTGCCGTTCCAGTCGAGACCGTTCAGTCCGATCCACTGCTGCGGACAGCTGTCTTCTATCTTGTCGAACACCTTTACATTCCAGAGAGCCCCGTTGAAACCGCGTTTCTCACCACCGGTGGAAGTTATACGCACGTAGCGTGCATCTGAGTTTCCGAAATCCACCATGGGGCTTCCGGCAAGACGGTTGTCGCGCTTGTCGGCGAATACGTTCCAGTTCACACCGTCAGCCGATGTTTCGATGAGGTATTGATAAAACTGGGTGCCATATTCCCATTGGGTCCAGATCGTACGGATGTTTTTGTTCTCTCCAAGGTCTATCTCAATCCATTCCTGACCCATTCCGGCAGGACGCCAGAGAGTGCCGTTGTTATCGTCCACGGCATATTCGGGTTTGAAATTTCCGTCGTAAAAGGAGGATGCCTTCACCGGTTTGCCGAGTGCGAGGTTCTTGGAAGATACGGAAGGCTTGATATTGAATCTTACCCCCTCGTGGCTTGCTTTTACAGGAAGTATCTTTCCGTCTTTGTCAAATTCAAGTTTGTCGATGCAGACCTGACGGTGGAACCCTCTGTTGGAATGAGGGTTGTCATGACGGTGATATACGATGTAATAATCCTTTCCCTCCTGCAACACGCTGTGATGTCCGGGACCGTGGATTGTGCCATCGGAGTTGGTCTCCAATATGCATCCTTCATATTTATAAGGACCGAGCGGCTTGTCGCTCGTGGCATACTGCACGCGGTAAGTGTGGTCGTGGCAAGATCCTGAAGAATACATGAAGTAATATTTTCCGTTTTTCTTCAGCACGAAAGGAGCCTCGAAGAAATCTGTAGCCTCCGTGTTGGGTATCAGGCGAGTCTCGGTAAACCCTTTCATGTCTGGGGTAAGTTTTCCGGCACCGCATCCGAAACCGTCATAGATGCCCCATGTGCCCCAATACATATATATTGAGCCGTCGTCATCTACGAAGGTCTGCCCGTCGAGGGTGATGGCGTTCTTAACGAAACGGTCGGGCACGAGCACAGCTTCGCTTTCACCAAGGATATTTTTCCAGGGACCGCGTGGGGTCTCGCTGACGCCCACATGGATCTGACACGGTTGGCAATACACGTAATAATATTTCCCGTCGTTGGTGTTCTGCATCACGTCGGGCGCCCATATCCAGTGGCTGTCAGGCCAGTTCATCGGCATGAGTGTCCAGTTTTGCAGGTCCTTGCTCTGCCAGAGCTGAGCGGGCCCGAATCCGGCGCCGCTGCCATCTGTGGTTGCATAGACGTAATAAGTGTCGCCGAATTTCTTAAGTGTAGGGTCGGCGAAATAACCGGGAATCACAGGATTGAGAGCCCCCGGCGTATCAAAAGCCACATCCGCCGAAGCGGATGCAGCCATCGAAGCTGTAAGTATTGTGAGAGTTAGGAATCGCTTCATCATTTGACGGTTTTGAGTTTTGAGATATGAGTTGTGAGTTTTGAGAGATGATTAATCGAGATTAGTCAGGATTTAACAGGATTAAACTTGATTAATCAAACTTCCTTAATTCAACATTCAAAATTCAACATTTAAAATTTTTTAAAATTGGGGGTCAATCCTGACTGCGAAGCCGCCGCCTGGCGCCATGTGGATGAGTTTCTTGGAGCCGGAATTTACCTCGAAAGTCTCAACCGCATAATCTTGCGCCTGCTTTCCTGCATTCACTCCGTCTTTTAGCAACGTAACCTTGAAATTCTTTGCTGACGGAAGGAACGAGAAGTCGAGTTCATAGTCGCGCGGATTCCAATCAGTTTGACCCCCTACGAACCAACAATCACTTGTTTGCCTTAAGGTTACAATATATTCACCCATCTTTCCGTCGATCACTTTGGTCTCCTCGAAGACAGTGGGAATTGCAGTGATGAAATCAGTACATTCTTGATTCTCAATATAACTTGTTGGATTGTCTGCAAGCATCGTGAAAGGAGAGTCTTGCACTATATAGTTTGCCACCTGGTGGGCACGTGTGCCTTGGCTGAAAGGATTTGAATACATCGCCTTCCAGTCGGATTTTGTGGCGTTGCGCATAGCGCCGGGAGTGAAATCCACCGGTCCGCACATCATGCGTATATACGGGAATGTCACATCATATTCAGGCATGTCTACCGAAGGGTCGCTCCATTTCATCTCCTCCATACCGAACACGCTCTCGAAGTTCACAACGTTAGGATAAGTCCTGTTCAAGCCTGTCGGCTTATAGAAACCATGAAGGTCAAGCATAAGGTTGTTTTTAGCTGTCGCGTCGCAGATCCTGTAGGTCATCTCGACGCCTGTCTGGTCGTCGCGGTCGAGGAAGTCAACCTTGAACCCCTTGATACCCATTTCGCTATATTTCTTGCAAGCCTCTTCGAGTTGATTGTCGAGCACGTTGAACACTGTCCATAGCCAGAGCCCTACGCCTTTCTTGCCGGCATAGTCTATCAACATCGGGAGGTCGATATCGGGGATTGTGGTGAGCATGTCGCCGCTCTTAGGGTCATACCATCCCTCGTCGAGCACCACATATTCAATACCGTTGTCGGCTGCGAAATCAATAAAATATTTATAGGTCTCGTTGTTTATACCTGCCTTGAAGGGAACCTGGCGGAGTCCCCAGTCGTTCCACCATTCCCAAGCTGACATTCCCGGTTTGATCCAAGATGTGTCGGCTACGCGAGAGGGTGATGCAAGTGCATACACAAGGTTGTTGACCGGCATCTGGGTGTCGTCTGTCGTGATCGCCATGATTCTCCATGGGAAATTACGCTTCCCTTCGCTCTTGGCGATATAGTTCTCGGTCCCGGTCACATATTCCTGTTTTCTCCAGGGATAGAAATCGGTGGAAGAGGGATATTTTGCAAAAACGCCCTTCAGGGAGTTTGTAATGGAGTCAGCTTCTACAAACATTCCCGGATACGCCTCAAGGTCAGATTCCATCATAGTCATCTTGAGCCCGTTGTCATAGTCCACTGTCACCGGTAGGAACGCCAATAAAGGGGATGCGCTGCTCATAGGGGTCACCGTGTAGAAATTCTGGAAAGCCATCGCCTCCGGTTTCTTCGGATTAGTGGAGTGGGGGAGGTACACTTTGGGGTCGCCAGCCACATTATATATAGCGGTCTCGTTATTTATAATGTTGCCTGATTTCCCATCGGTGCTGAATCGGTAGGCGACTCCGTCGTCAAACACTCGGAATGTAACGCTGTTGCCGTCCTCCAGACGAAGAGTAAGTTCGTTGCTCGTCGTAGAAAATTTCGGATTGCGGTAGAAAGGGGCGTTTACATCCTCCTTTATATTCTTGATTACTTTTGAAGATTTGATCTTTTGGGTTTTCTTTGCACCTTCAAACTCCATTCCGATCTGCGAGGGGAGGATAAGCTGCTTCCCGTTGGAAGAGACGGAAAACATCAGGTTGCCATTATTGCTGTCTTCAACGGTGACAGTTATGTTGCCGGAAGGGGAAGCCACTTCCGCCTTCTTGGCTGATAAGCCGGCAGGCGCGATGCCCGCGAGCAACAAAGCTCCAATAGTTAGGGATAACGGAGATTTCATGATGATGTATAAGGGTTAAATTCAATTATCAATGAGTAATTAGTAATTAGCAATCTTCACCAATCGGCAATGATCAATCAGTAATTAGTAATTGCCAACGACCGAAGACCGAATGCCATTGACCGAATGCCATTGACCGAAGACCAACGACCATCTGCCTATAGCTCTAAACTTTTGCAAAGATAGAGTAAAGAATCGAAGAAAAATGAAAAAAATGTCCAAAACAATGAAAAAATCGTCCAAGGCGATAAAAAAATCACAAAATCGGGTTAATTTTTTAAGAGAGTGTTTGAATTTAAACCAAATTAAACATTAAGTGGCATAACAAACCCTCAATCAGAGTGTTTGTAGAAGAAAATCGATTAGTATGCATAAAATCAGCTTCTATCAGACACA
>CAMTMX010000057.1 GCA_947073495.1 uncultured Porphyromonadaceae bacterium | reverse complement strand
CAGAACGGAAGTTTCATCCTGCAACCTGTACATCCAGTGGAGTCATAGTAAGACACAATTGTAAAGTCAGCGGTCGGTGGGGCAATCATCTCTCCGGTGACGGTCATCATGGAGTCGGGAAACAGGATCTCCTTACCGATCCATTCCTCCACAGCCTCGGCATAGATATCCCTCGCCGATTTCTTGCAGGAGGAAAACGGCAGCACTGTGAGAGCAATGATGATCAAATATGGGAAAAGCCGTTTCATGAAAAGAAAAAAGTTTAAACAAATTCTTTAAAATGAAAAATCAATTCTTATAAAGAACCAGCTTTGATTAATTACAGATTTAGACATCCTTCGGCGATCCAGGATTCTCCGATGATCTCTATTTTATACATTCCCGCTGTATGGAGTTGGAATGTGGTGTTGATTTCAGAACTGTAGTCAACGATGTCGGGTTATGATTTTTGATTTGTCAATGCAAAATTACCATGACAAACTTTCATCTCAAAAATAAAAGTTTCATATTTAACAAATTTTAAGAAACATAATTAGCTAAATATCAATATAATATAAAATTTAAAAAATTATATTTTGGCGCAACCACATTCAAACTTTCATATTCTGATAAAATCATAGCTCCTTGAGGAGTTTTCGGACATAAATGCCTATATTGGTTTCATGTTTATCAATACCGAGCTTTTGGCGAATTGCACTGCTCATGTTCACATGGCTACGCTTTTTCATATAATTGCCAATTTCTTTGCCACGCAGACCTATCGCATAAAGACAGACATAGTTGATTTCGTCTATAGTCAGACCATGTTCCTCGAAATATCTGATAAAACGGGGGTAAGACATCTGAAAGGCAAGACGGTTGGAGTTCATAAATTCTTTTGTATTTTCAGTAAGTTCTTTAGCCAATGTGTCGTAAGGCTTTTCATAATCCTTATTATCAGAAATATGACTTGCCAATAATGAATTAAGCATATCTATACGGATGCGTATTGCATGACGTGTCTCATCAGGTATCTCGTTATGATTTTCAAGCAGTTTTTTCAGACTTTCGCTTTCATTTTCCAAAGCCTCAACCCGATGAGCTAAATTTTCATTCTCGAGTTGGATAGCTTTGGCTCTCTGGTCAGCCAACTCCTTATCAGATTTCAGTTTCTCATTCTCCAGTTGAGCTATTCTTGCATTCTTTATAGCGATCTCTTTATCATATTTAAGTTTTTCATTTTCAAGTTGGATATTTTTTGCTTCCCGATCAGCCAAATCCTTGTCTGCTTTTAATTTCTCATTTTCCAGTTCAATGATTTTTGCATTCTGTTGAGCCATATCCTTTTCATACCTCAGCCTTTCATTCTCAAGTTCTGTGGTCTTTGACTTCTGGACAGCTAAATCCTTTTTAGTCTTGTTGCTGCGCATCAGTGAGACCAACAAGCATATCCCCATAGCAAGGATAACGATTCCTCCGACACATCCCCAGATAATTTTTGTTTTTCTTTCTGAGTCATTTTTAGCCTGTAGCTCCATCTTATGTTTCTCTTCCATAGACTGCGCTTTCTGTTCGAATTTTGATTCATCTATAAGATCCATCCTATAATTAAAATCCCAATATCGTTCAAATGCTCCTTTAAAATCGCCCAAATCCTTAAGCACGGAGACAGATATTGACAGATATTTAAGGGTGTCATACCCTAATCCTTTTTCATCCACGGCATTGAGTATTTGAAGAGCCTTGTTATTTTCTCCGGTCTTGTTATAGGCGTAAGCAAGATTAAGATGACCGTTGATATCCAGTCCTGTGATATTGTCTTGATTCCTAATAAATTTAGAGACATCTTCTTTCGAACCGAATCTTGTGATATGCGACAACCTATATCCTTTGAACTTATGCAACTGATCATCGCTAAGGGTTTCAGGGTCAAACAGGTTCAGCAGACTGTCAGTGCGTGATTCATCTTCTAAAAGGATCGCGCCGTTCAATGCATTCAGCAGACTATTAAATTCTTGAGGCTTATATGAATATTCCCTATATATCTTGGCGGCTTCCATATAATTGTGCATATAATCATCTAAATCGTGAAATTCTTTATATAAACCACCCTGAGCAACCAGAGTCCGGGCAATGCAGAGAGAATCCTTACTTTGGGAAGCCTCGTCAAGACCCTTAATGAAAGATTTCAAGGCATTGTCTTTATCCCCTTTATTCTGAAAAATACGTCCTTGATAGTAATAGGTGCGCAGCTTTTCATCGGGAGACCCTTTTTTGAGATAGTAGTCTATCGCCGGCTGAAGAACATCGAAAGTGGTGGTGTCTATAACATTCTTGTCAAGAGCCATCGACATAAGCAGGGCATAACGAGCCCGCGCAGCTTTTGAGTGAAGCTGCGATTTATCCACCCCCTTTAATATCGACAGTGCAGAATCGGGATGAGTCTCCATCAAAGATTCCGCCGTGTCAAATACCTCATTTTCCCGCGAACCGGAGCAGGACATTATACCGTTTATTCCCGACAGAAGCAGGATTACAATAAAAAGCGATTTCAATTTCATAAGCTCATACAGCTATAGGCTATGTGATGGAATTTTTACTGAACGTTGTATTGTATTGATATACAAAATTACAATTCATCGATTCGGCGTCTCAGAGAGGTTTCTCCCATAAAATCGAGAAACAAAAATGGGAATGAACTTAGTACTGCCACTTGTGGACATGACTTTGAGATAAAATCGCGAAGTTGCACATCAAAAATTTCAATCTGTGAATCAATATTTCCGCTGGTGCCACATAATAATTCCGCCACTTTCAAATGACATTTAAATATTTGTCCCCACTCTTGTGAACTTATGTTCTCACTTTTAATATGCTGAGGATTAAGTATATTTATATGACTCTTGTAATATGCTCGTATAGGAGGGCACGCAATTCTATCAAACCGGCTTTCACAGTCCATGTTAGGACAATGAGGGCCCTTGCACTTTGTTGTAACTACATCTTCTCTTGAAGATGGAACTGAAGAAAGATGTTTTATAGCCTCCACCATAGGGTAACTTATAAGAAGTTTCCCATTTACAGAAGCATTGTCAAAAAAATTCAACATCTCCTGTAAGGCGACATCTCCATCAAGATGACTTCCGTCGTCCATAAGAGGCATATTAACGTGTCCGTCATAATCAAACAGCAGATAGATTGCTTCAAAAGTCTCTTGAGGAGATATATTTTCGTCAATAGCTTCCCGTAGGTGTGGAAATTTATCCGGTTGTTCGAGCAATAATCCTACAATGTCAAGGCCATCATCTGCTTTAAGCTTTGAATATAAGGCATATATGTGTGTGCAGTATTCGCACACAACAACTTTATCATTATTGACAAAGTTTGAGCCCGGGGCAATCAATGGGCTGATTGTCTCAAAAATATCAGGTTCATACTCTCTACCTTCGAAAAGAAACAGAATCTTACTCATGAGGGATCATTGTGAAGGCATTCGCTTTATACATCTTTTCCAGATTATGAGCCTCACGAAGTTCTCTGTCTGTACGGGCTGAAAGTGGAAGAAGCCCCGATTTATCCATAATGAAATAACAATCCGGACGCAGCAAAGAAGTAGAGATTGTGGCAGGATTATGCGTAGTCACAGCGAACTGAAGGGGTGGAATATCCCTAAGATATCTTATAACAGTTCTTGACAATGAATAATGATAGAATGCATCAAACTCGTCTATGAAAAGGAAACTGACTTTCCCTGCAAGCATACGCATTGTCCAACAAAAGAAAAGAGACAAGGAATTGGTTCCTGTAGACCATACTTCCGACAACGGATATGTTTTCGAACCATAAATGTTTACTATAGTCCGACGTTTACCCTCCCCTTCAACTCCGAGATTGCATTCGATGCCACAATCACGTAAGAAGGTTTCAAACTCACCGACTTTATCTGCTTCGATAATGTCACTTAGGAAATTGTTATTTTTAGGAGGTTCAGCAATATAGGTGTAAAAGTGAAGGCACTTGAAATAAAGCATTCTGCTCACGAACTCAAAAAGAGAATCAAAGACTTTATTCTCAGTAGAATTATCTCTTTCTGTATTCGCTTTTATATATTTAAGTACCGATATTGTATTATCCGACACTGTGTTACGAAGAGTTTCAGTTCCCGGAAGTTTACATGTAAATGTATTTCCTGAACGCCGGTCCGAACTGATAATATCATTTCCATTGATCGACAAACACTCATAGACAAAGTCATGTAATGAAGTCTTTCCATAGGAATAGACCACTTCATTATCCTCAAAGCCGAACGTATATTCAAATTCTGCCATTCCGGTGTCATCCGGCAATTCTGCATTAAGATAGGTGCGATATAGGCTATCATCGACCTTAAAGTCTGTAAGCTGTTCAAAAATATCGAAAATAGCAAGTCCCAGATTTGATTTACCCACTCCATTCTTTCCATGAATGACAACACTTCTTACAATCCCGTTATTTACACATTCCGGATGGAAAGCATAGGCATTCGGCGAGGATAAATCAAATATCAGTTCATCTTTAAAAGATGTAAACCCCTTTACTTTAAATTTTTTAAGCATATTAAATTGTGTTTCTGCAAAATTAAGCGAAAACAATTTTATATGCAAATTTGCCGTAAAAAAATTACGGCAAATTTAGGGGTTAGTGTTTGGGATGGAGATGGCAATGCATCAGGTTGCCTTCCGAATCGCGGAGATGCATCCCGTTGCCTTCACAATACCTCCAGAAAGAACAGTCGGAACAGACACCCCGTTTCATCCACGCCCGGTCGCGATATTGCTGATAACGGTTCTCCCATACATCCCAGAAGTCGTCTTCATAAATGTTGCCCTGGCGATAGTCTGCACGTATGCTCGGACATGCGCCTATCCCTCCGTCAAGCAGCACGGAAGCAACACTCACCCCAGCCTGGCAATCGAAAAAATGATCCCTTACCTCACCTTCATATCCAGCCATAAAACCCTCGCAGCAGAACGACGGATGTATCCTCCCTTCCTTGCGCGTATCCACAATAAAACGCATCAGGCTTTCAACCTCCTCCCCGCTCAATTCAAATTCAGGATAAAGCGCGGCACGCCCTGACGGGAAAATAGTGAACAGGCGCCACTTCTTGACACCGGCATCTATCAACAGCTCCTTCAATTCATTCAGATGTGGCAACGACTTTCGGTTGACACAAGTCACCACATCAAAATTCAGGTCTTCAGCCTTCGCCACCATCTTTATGGCTTCATGAGCCCGTTCGAAAGACTTTGGATTATTCCTCATCCAGTTGTGGGTTTCCTCCAGACCGTCAAGACTTATCGCAATGTTATGAAGACCGGCACGACGCAGACTTTCAAACCGGTTTTCGGTCAAGAGCAGTCCGTTTGTAACTATCCCCCAGGGAAATTCACGGTCATAAAGATGACGCCCCACATATTCTATATCTTCCCTCACAAGTGGTTCACCGCCCGTGATAACAATATTTACTATGTGCGGGTCAACATGAGGGATAACTGAATCTATCACCTTCAAAAAATCTCCTGCAGGCATATCGGGAAGCAAAGATGAACTTTTACAATCGCTGCCACAATGCCGGCACGCTAAATTGCAACGCCACGTACATTCCCAGAAAATCTGCCGGAGGGGATGTTCCCTCCGGCGTTCAAGCTTAAGCCTGCGGTTGAGTTCCAATGCAAGTCGTTGTTTTAAAGAAATATTCTTCATTCTTCACTTTTCTTTTTCAAATTGAAATCGACAGTAGCGTCGGCATGCCCCACATTCCAAATATTATCCTTGTTTCCCCCTTTATATTCCATTTTTGTCACGATGGAATCCGCGTCAAGCTTCTCCTCGGTGGCGGGAAGGCACACCACTTTCATATCTCCCGGACTTGTAGTAGTATTTTCTACTTCATACTCTCCGTCAGACCCTGTGACTACCTCACCATATGACCATACACCGGATGGTATTTTAGAATCAGTCACTCTTATTGTCGCGCCGGCTACAGCTTTCCCATCTTCGGAAGTAACTTTCCCTTTGATCTTGAAAGACCCGATAGGAGTGCCGTACATACATAAACCACCATTTCCGGGTTCATCGGATGAGCATCCGACGCCAAGCAGAGCCAATCCTATGGCAGATAATTTAGAGATCAGTTTCATTGATCTTTAATTTTATTTTTCAATTTAAAATCGACGGTAGCCTCGTCTTCTCCTTGATACCATCCACTATCTTTATCGTCATTGAGATGTTTCATATCAACAATAGTAGAGTCAGCTTCAAGGTTTGAATCCTCAGGAATGCACACCACTTTTAGTTGTTTGAAACTGCCCAAGCCATCTAATGTATAATTCCCGGACTCTTCCGTCTTTGAAATTGCAATAGGATAGACACCGGAAGGTAGTTCTGGTATTGTGACCCTAACCTCTGCATTCGGCACATTTTTCCCATTCTCGGTGGTAACTTTCCCTTTGATTTTAAATGTGCCTGTAATTGTGCCATACATGGGTTCTAATCCGTTAGGTTCATCAGAAGAGCAGCCGAAACCAAGTACAGCAAGCCCGGCGGCACAAAGCCGTGTAAATAATGTAGATTTTTTTAGGTTCATTTTATTCTTCACACTAAATTCAATATTCTATTAATAAGATAAAGAAATCCCGGAAATACTGCATGGGTATCCAAAAAATTTTTCAAATATCAGTAAGATTCCTTTCCACAAAAAATGTTAATGCAGGGGGCGCAGATTTTATGGGAAGGGTTCTTAGAGCGCGTTCCTTAAATGGAGAACATTTTTAGTGAGAAACAAGGAGAGATAAATAAATTGGAAACGAAATAAGAAAATACTGTCACTTAAACAGGTTGTTTAAATAGTTCACTAAAATATTGTTCAGTATCACTCCAATTGTCTTTGTCACATAAATGAAATGTCTTCACTTCCCCATTTTTTGAGAGTGTGAACAATATGGGATTATATGCAGATTGAAAGTCAAGGTTTAAATTATCAATGCGATAGAATGCAAATAATCCGGACATTTGCTTTTGCAGGACCATCATATCCCTTAAAGGTACATCCCTCATCAATATTACATAATTAAGATTCTTATGATTAAGTTTTATTTTTCCGAGATTATCCACCAACATGTCAAAACAAGCTTTACAACCGCCCGCAGAAACCCTTATGAACAGCACTGAATCGGTCATTTCGTTTATTGACTTAAAACTGTTTCTTTCTCCGGTGTATAATTCCAGATTATTATCGGGATAATTATCAATTACGGTTCCAGTAAAATCCGGTATTATGTTGTTACAGGCAGCATCCAATGCCTCGATATTCTTTTGTGCTGCGGAATCGCCATTTTTTAATCCGAAGACTTGCCACATCAGAAGAACCGAGAGGGTGCCAATCATTATATATACAATAATTTTTTTCATGACAATGATTTATAAGGGAAGTTTGATTTTATATAATGCCGGGTTCTTTTCCATATCTGTGGTATCATTGCAGGCAATAAGGATACTCTCGTCATCCATCACTTTAAAGAACGTTTGTTGAGCCCATCTTTTCTCCGGATCTTCAAGTTTAACGACGCGTGCCCTTTCTGTTTTCATATCCATTACCGCAAGGTAGTTTTCAAATCTGTTGGTGACAAAAGAAAAATACAGATGGTTGTCCTTGACTTGAAAACATCTCATGAACGAAGCCCATTCATCGGCATTCTTGTCAGTAAACATTTCAATCCTGTCATAGAAATCAGGTTTTGACTGGATCTCGTCAGGCATGGAATACTTTCCGAATTCAAATGCATATATTGGAATAATCTGTTCAGGGGTAAGAACAAACAAAGTATCCTTCAACGCCTCCCAAGTCAAGATACGGTCTCCCTCGCAGTCATAATATGCACGGTCTGTCATAAAAGATCCGTCTGTCATTTCCCTTCCCGGCAAATCCCTGACAAAACACATGTTCTCGTCATAATACGAATATCTGGGATTCTTGGCAGTCGTGCCATCTGTAAATGTATTGATAGTGAAGAACCCCTTCCCCGGATATTCAATAAAGAATTGAGGAACCGATTTTACAGAATCCCCGTTGTGGAAAGGCGATTCTGTACCGATAAATTCGCCAGTCGGAAGATAATGGAAAAGAAGCCGTTCATTATTGTCCCATACATTAAATGTGTCGTTCCTTTCCCAGAATCTGGTCACAAAAGAATATTCTCCGGGACCTTCGCCCCTCTTTGCGATATCTCCGAGATATTTTCCTGAGGTGCCGTCAAACTTGCGCAAGAAGTCCCTTGAATTGATTATAAGTGCCCCATCATGATATTCAAGCGCGCATATATCATAGATCAGAGATGAATCAGTTGTCTCGAGTCCGATAAGATTGTTTTTATCCAATTCAATGACGGAACATTTATTTAAATCCAGTGAGATTAAATGGGTGTCTCCTTTCTTTTCTATGTTGTTGCATCTGCAAAAAGAAAAGGTTGTAACCATAATTAATGCAATTGCAAAAAAGAATTTTTTCATGACGCGATTAATTAAAAGATAAATGTATTGGAGCTGTTAAGATATATATTTGGATTGGTTTATGTGTGGCATTTAACTTTAAAAAGCCTTTCCCGAAATCTCCACTCAGATTTTCGATACGAAA
Source organism: uncultured Porphyromonadaceae bacterium (assembly GCA_947073495.1). Lineage (GTDB taxonomy): Bacteria > Bacteroidota > Bacteroidia > Bacteroidales > Muribaculaceae > Lepagella. The sequence goes on along the minus strand of CAMTMX010000057.1, from coordinate 11,977 downwards.
TATTGGAGGAGGTCAGAACGATTTCATTATTGGGATATAATCATTTTAAAATAGATATGGTAGACTTTAGAGAGAAAAGGATGCCGAGATTTTTTCAATACCCGACAATCCAATAGATGTCAGTATACCCCTATTAATGAATTACTCATACAAGATACCTACCCAACTATCAGATTTATAAATCTGATAGTTGGGACTGTCTTGTAATTTTTTAGCTCCGGTATTTAGTGTGCCTGAAATATACGTATATCAGTCACACGTTTTAACTGGAAAATTTATATTGCATATGGAGTCTTGAAGACGCAGTGGCATCTTAATGCACAACATGCATAATAATTATCCTCACAAGAAACGGAACATCCTGTCGAGAATCCGAATCCCACATGGAGACCCGCACTAATGCTGCATGATTTTGCACCATATCCTCCGCTCCAACAGGATTCTGTACCATCTGAAAGAGTCTCAATATCATTGAGACCAAGATTGTTGCGTTCCGCAGAACTATCCATTGCCGATATCCCGACTAAAAAGCGTTGGCCATGATCAACAAAAGGACAATTAGATACATTTTTTTCATTTGAATCGTTTTTGTTAGTTAATTGGGTTAATTATCTCTCCGGACTTAGGGCATCCCGATTTTAAAAAAATAAATAAGATCGTTGTCATTTTTTGTTGTGAAATAAATCGTTCCGTGGCCCTCATCAGGAGCGAAAAAAGTTATTTCCTTTTGTATACAATATCCTTTGAGAAAATTACCATCCCAGTCAAACACCGCGATTTTAGATGCCGGACTGAGCTGGCGAGGATCAGTGAAACAGACGTAAAACACATTCTTACCGGCAAATGCCCCGGAAATCCAGGACGCCATGGGCATGTATTGATAATCAGCGGAGATTGCGGTTACCTGCTTGCCGTTTCCATCATAGATCCTTATCACAGGAAAAGTCCTGAAACATACGGCATATCTGTTGTTGACAGGGGAATACAGTCCTATGGAGATTTTAGCAATCCGTTCTGATATCCCCTCATCATTATCATTTAATTCCTTTTTGACTTCTTCAGGAAGATTAGACGGGATTGAGAATTGAACCTCTCCATCTTTTATAAGGGCCCATTCAGCAGAGGAATTGCCGTTTTGGGCAAATATCTTGTCCTCTCCGACAGGCACTATCGATTGGATAAGATCCCAGCCGGAAGGTACGGTCCAATATTTTATTTCAGAAAGAGACAGGGAGGGTATATCCACTATTGCCAAACCCTCTATTCCCCCAATCCTTAAAGATACTGCATTGGAGGAATAAGGCATCAGGGAAGGAAGATAAGGAGAAATCACCTCTCCTGGTCCATTACCCTCAAGGAGTCCCCGGTTTGAGATAGTAAGTGACGGGAGGTCCATCACCGTGAGAAGTGAATCTTGATTGCTGTTACCGACAATAAGGAATCCGTTGGAGATAGCAATCCCGGCAGGGCTCATGAGTGTTTCAGGAGCTATGCTGTCGGGTATTACATTTATACAATCGGAAAAATCGATTCGTTTACATACCACCCTGTCTGTGCAGCTCGAAAGAATGCAAAATGAAACAGATATGCATGAAACCAATTTACAGATATGTTTCATTTGCATTTGCTTGAATTTGAGCAAGACGTTACCCATACTTCCTCCCCACATGGGAAGCATTTCCTGATTCTGACAGCAAGACTGTTGTCATTGGGTGCAATCCTATATGTTTGGAAGCATTTGTTGCCCTCATCCTCGGTTTGAGTGAGAGCCTCGATGTTGGCTATCTCATCGGGGGTGAACTGATGGCGGGGTGCACTATTCCCAACGAGGAAACAGCCTCCAGCCGTGAGGGCTGCGAAAGCAGGCCCCAAAAGAAATATCGTTTGCATTTTGGTTTACTTTTAATTGTTGTTATTGATTGGTTATCTCTCCGGACAGATCGAATTGAATGTCCGGTTTTTTATTTTCGAAAAGGATTGAAATGGTGCGGAAAAATTCTCCCGGAAGAGCGATCGCAAACATTACGAGAATTAACGATAAGAATCTGTTCATTGATGTAGGTGTTTTAATTGGTGTCAATTAGGGATAATTGCAATGCAAAATTACCATGACAAACTTTCATCTCAAAAATAAAAGTTTCATATTTAATAAATTTTAAGAAATTTAATTAACTAAATATCAATGTGATATAAAATTTATAAATTTTATTTTGGCGCAGCCGAATTCAAACTTTCATAATCTGATAAAATCATAGCTTCCTGAGGAGTTTTCTGATATAAATACCGATATTGGTTTCATTGTAGCACCGGCTACAGCTTTCCCATCTTCAGAAGTAACTTTCCCTTTGATCTTGAAAGACCCTATAGGAGTGCCGTACATACATAAACCACCATTTCCGGGTTCATCGGATGAGCATCCGACGCCAAGAATTCTTATGCCAAAAGAAAACATACTCTAAGGATCATGTGTAAATATAACCCTTTAACCCCATAACCTTCAAACCTTAAGTGAGCTTGCTTAAATTAAAAATTAAACCGGAAACCTATCGGCAAGGAGAATCCCCACGGATTGTCTGTCCATGAATTAGGCACATCATAATCATGATCGAAATGATACTGCAACGTTGGCTCAAGGAAAATTTCTACCCGACGTGACAACCGGAACGAAACTCCATAACTTGCAGACAGCGACCATACCACTGATGAATCAAACTTCCCTGACATTAAATCAGGAGAAGAAGAAACCGCATCGACATCCGCTCCCGAATATACGGGAATATTCACCTCGCCTCCAATTGAAGCATACAGCCTTAATTTGTCGAAGGTGAAGGTTTTAAAATTCAATTTCAACGGTATCCCTATATAATGCCAATGGCAATGGCTTTTGGCACGCGAAGTCTCGAATGTGGAATGGAGATACGTATAGGTCAATCCGCTTTCCACACTCAAAGTCCGGGTGAAAGATTTATTGACATTGAGCGAGAAAGATATAGGGAGATAGTTATGATGACCTACATTCTTATAATTTTGATAACCGGTTGAAGAACGGGTAGGTAGATATGTCTGCTCCTCCTTATCGTCGGGATCCGGGTGATAGATACCGTCTCCCGGATTAGCGCAACTGAAATCATCACCTGTACCTCCGATATTATCGAAACTCAATAATCCCGGATTCACTCCTATTCCTACCGACCATTCTTCTCTTCTGAATTTTCTTATGACATCATCATCGAGATATGCGTACGTTACATCATTTCCCGAATATATGAGAGTATCTCCGGCAACAGGCTCCTTTCTGTCAGACGCTATCAATTTGTCTACAGTAACCGGTCTGTCAATATTATCTGATATGGAATCGGTTACTATACGGACTGTTTCCCTCGGGGATTCCTGATCTTCAACACTATTATTTGTTGTCACTGCCGGAGTGTTGACATTTGAAATTGCAGTTGTGGGCGGTATACCATTGACATTGCCGTTAGAAACTGTAGTTGAGGCAAGAAGGGTAGTGCTATTGCCTTTATTTGCAGAGAGCGTATCCGGTTCCAAAGTCCGGTATTCCCGGTTTTCCTCCTTCTCTGAAAGCAGTTCCAACGATTTATCTTGACCGGAATTATGGTTTCTCCAAAATATCCATCCGGTTGTGGCAGCTATGAGGAGCAGAGAAAACACGCCAGCCTGTTTTCGATATTCCACTATAAGCCTACGCATCATAAGTTTTGCGTGGAAAAGTTGCGAGGATGATGAGTTGGGTGCTATCCCGAGAAGTTTTGCTATCTCCTTATGCGATTTATTCTCAAGCACGGCAAGCCGGAAAACTTTCTGATATCCGTCAGGCAATTTCTTTATCAAAGACTCAAGGACATCCAGATCGATGACGCTCTCCAACTCAGGAGTGTCTTCTATTTCCGGAAGATCATGAAGCATCTGAGCCACATCCCGGGAATGTATGAACTGAAGGGAAAGATTCTTCATTATTGTGGCAAGCCAATAATCGACACGGTCGGGATCGCGGAGTGAACCGAGGCGCGTCAATGCCACAATAAAGCCGTCGTGAAGAATGTCTTCCGCATCTTTAGGATCGGGGATATAGCAGCGGATCACACTCAACATGCGTGGTGCAAAACGGATGTAAAAGAGATTTAACGCCTCTTTATCACCCGCCATGCACCATTCTATGAGTTCGTGGTTATCGATATGCAGATTATGGTTCACAATATATAGATACTGAATTACCCGAAATACTGCATGGACTTCTTAAAAATTTTTCAATAGCCGACAACGTTGACCGTTCCGGGTTCGAGATTTCCTGATGATTCTTTTGATCCGCAAGCCGAGAGCAACATCATTCCGGCAATCCAAATATAGTATCGTAGTTTCATGAATCTTTTTAATTATTATTTATTTAAGTGCCAAATTTATAATAAATATCCAGTATATCAAAAAAAATCAATTGCAAAGTGAGTAAAGGATGAGGATTGTGCGTATTGGATTTTAGAAAATAAAGTTATGGCATGAAATATCTATCTAAAATAACAAAATCAATTTTGGTAACCGCCGGTCTTGGATTGGCTGCTCCGTGGACCTATGGAGCCTCTCCGTCTAATGTATTGGTGTTGTCATCGCCCGACGGTAAAAACACAGTCACGTTCAGCAAGACCGATAAGGAATTGTCTTATTCCGTCAACCGGGATGGTGAGAAAGTCGTACTCCCTTCGCGTGCCGGACTCGACCTCGACAACCGCGTGTGGGAGATGGCTCTCGGAAAACGTGACCTCGCACAGCCTGACTGCTGGATGGATCTTCTCACCGTGGATTCTGTCACATACGGCAATCCTGTAAACCGGGAATGGAACCCTCTCTATGGGGAGCGTTCTACAGTGAAAGACAGCTACAATCCGGCAACCCTCCACATGTCGCGTAAGGATAAAAGCGACTACCGCCTTGATGTGGAAGTACGTGCATACGACGAAGGGATAGCCTTCCGCTACTTCTTCCCTGAACATCCCGCTGCCATTTTCCACAAAGTGGTGGAAGACCTCACCGACTATACCTTCCCTGAAGGGACCATGGCATGGAGCGAACAGTGGGCACAGTCCAAATTCGATTATTCCCCGGTAGACAGTATCTCCCGACCGGTGGAAAGGGCACTCACTCTGGAACTGCCGAACGGGAAATGGGTGGCGCTACTCGATGCGGATGTCGACGACTGGTGTCTCACAAAACTGCAGGCACGCGAGGACAAAGCGGGCACACTGCGTTCTGTGATGTATTCTCCCGTAGATATCGTGACCTATTATGCCACTCCGTGGAAAATCATCATGCTTGCCGATTCTCCCGGCGAACTGATCGAGAACAACGACATCGTAAACAATCTCAATCCCGAGCGCAACGTAGACTTCTCATGGGTGAAGCCGGGAAAGATCATGCGTTCGGCAATCTCTACCGAGGCGGGATTGAAAACCATTGATTTCTGCGCTGCGCATAATATCCCCTACATGTTATACGACTGGCAATGGTATATGCCATGCACAAGTCACGATGGCGACGCCACAAAAGTGGTTGACAAGGTCGACATGAAAAAGGTGATAGAATATGGCAAGGAAAAAGGGGTAGGGGTATGGCTATACGTCAACCAGCATGCACTGATGAAACAGATGGACGAACTTTTCCCTTTGCTTCACGAATGGGGCGTTGCAGGGGTGAAATCCGGATTCGTGCAATATGCCTCCCACCGTTGGGCTACGTGGCTCCACGACATGGTTCGCAAGGCTGCAGACAATCATCTCATGATGAACATACATGACGAATTCCGCCCCTCCGGATTTTCAAGAACTTATCCCAACCTTCTCACTCAAGAAGGTATCTGCGGAAACGAAGAATTTCCTGATGCCACACACAACGTCACACTCCCTTTCACAAGAATGCTTAACGGGGCGGCGGATTATACAATATGCTATTATGATAAACGTTTGAAAAACACACATGCCCATCAATTGGCTGCATCTTTGGTGTTCTATAGTCCGTTGCAGACCATCTTCTGGTATGACAATCCGGATCTTTATGAAGGTGAACCTGAGATAAAATGGTTTGAAGGTCTTCAGACCACTTTTGACGATACCAAAGTGATTGACGGCTATCCCGGAAAGGGTATAACGATCGCCAGAAGGAAAGGTGAAAATTGGTGGCTCGGGTGTCTCTCCGACAATGATGGCGGGAAAAAAGAGATCCCGCTCGATTTCCTGCCCGCAGGAAAAAAATATAAAGCAGAAATTTACACCGACGGAGGAGAGAAAATCAAAACCAAAACTCAAGTGGCTGTAAACTCGAAAAGAGTGAGTGGCAAGGATATACTGAAATTTGATATTAAACCTCGGGGTGGGGTTGCAATTTATTTCTCTCCGGTTGAGTAGATACTTCTTTAAGAGCGTATACTATATCTGAACGGCTAAAAATATAGTCTGAATAAAACCTATCATAACATCAAAAAATGTCCACTCTAAGATATCATATGGCATCAGTTGCGTTGGCTCTTCTGCTGGCTGTGCCTGTATATGGGGAAAGTAATAGGCAAAGAGTTTCTCCCGATTGCAATTTGAAGGGAGCTACATATCTGAATCCTGTGATCCATGCGGACTATTCGGATCCGGACGTGGCTGCATCTGCCGACGGCAAGACATTCTATATGACGGCGTCAAGCTTTCAATGTGTCCCGGGACTCCCCATATTGAAGTCTGACGACCTCGTAAACTGGAGCATAGTCAATTACGCTCTTCCAGCAGTGCCCCCTCACGAATTCTATGACATAGCTCCACGCCACGGCAAAGGGGTGTGGGCGCCCTGTATTCGTCTCCACAACGGGGAATATTATATCTATTGGGGAGATCCGGATTTCGGGGTTTTCATGATAAAGACAAAAGATCCGGAAGGGGAATGGAGCGAACCGGTGCTTGTCAAGAAAGGGAAAGGGATTATTGATCCGACCCCCTTCTGGGATGAAGACGGCAAGGCTTATCTCGCCAACGGATGGGCAGGATCGCGCGCGGGATTCAACAGCGTCATCACTATAAGCGAAATGAATCCCGAGGGAACAGCCGTCATTTCCCAACCACGCATTGTCTATGACGGCAACGACGGAGTGAACCACACTGTGGAAGGTCCGAAGATGTATAAGCGTAACGGCTACTACTATATGTTCGCCCCTGCCGGAGGAGTGGCGGAGGGATGGCAGCTTGTGATGCGCTCGAAAGATATCTACGGACCATACGAAAGCCGGATTGTAATGGCTCAGGGAGATTCCGACATCAACGGACCTCATCAGGGAGCATGGGTCACAACCGACACAGGCGAAGACTGGTTCCTGCATTTTCAAGACCTTGGACCTTACGGTAGAGTAATCAACCTAAATCCGATGGCATGGCGCGACGACTGGCCCGTGATAGGGGATGACAGAGACGGTGACGGGTGTGGCGACCCTGTCAGAAAATGGAAAAAGCCGACGATATCCGGGAATGTAGTTCCCGACAATTCATCATCCCCCTCTCTTCTCTATCAATGGCATGGAAACTATAACGATTTCTTTGGATTCCCTTTACCCGAAGGATTGATGAGAATTTATGGACACAAACTTTCAGAAGATTTCGTCAACTTCTGGGAAGTCCCTAACCTGTGGCTTCAAAAATTTCCCTCCGAAGAGTTTACCCTGACTTCCAAGGTCAGGGTGTCGGCAAAGTCTACCTCTGAAAATGTCTCGTCGGGGATAATAGTTATGGGATGGGATTATGCACGTCTCGGGCTGGAGAAGAAAGGCGACAGTTTCGACATGGTTTTCACCACCTGCTGGGATGCCGAGAAGGGAGGTAATGAAGAAAACCGCACCGTATGCACCCTTTCACCTACAAGAACATATTCCGCAGGTCTATATCCCAATCTTGAATGTGACTTATGGTTGCGTGTTAAAGTCGGTAAAGAAGGTAAATGCGACTTTTTCTACAGCAAAGACGGTAAAACATTTAAAAATGCCGGGTCATTCAAGGCGCGCGCAGGGAAATGGATTGGAGCGAAAGTAGGTTTTTACAGTGTAACCCCGTCTTCCACCACCGAGAGGGGCTGGATCGACATATTAACAAGTGAAACAGAAGTAAAATGATAGTTAAGGTTAAAAATATGCGTTTTTTAGGATTTTTAGCAGGTTCTTTATTATTCGCATCGTGTGTCTCCACATCGGCGGAGACATTCGATGTGGATGAGGCACTTGATTATTGCGGACATCAGGTTGACCGTACCTTGACACAACTTTTATCAGACAGTACCGACTATTCGCTCATGCCGAGAAACATCGCGGCTACCGATTCTGTATGGCATCTGCGCAAAGCCACTTGTGATGAATGGTGTTCAGGGTTCTGGCCCGGTGTGTTATGGTATGAATATGAGGCAACTGGCAATGAGAAATATAAAGAGTTAGCCGCCAAATATACTTCACAGTTGGAATATCTCTCAAAGACCCCGGCGTTTGACCATGATCTGGGCTTCCTGATGTTTTGCAGCTATGGTAACGGATATCGTCTTACGGGCGACAAGAAATATAAGGATGTCATCATAGCCACCGCCGACACCCTCGCCACGCTCTATAATCCCAATGTCGGGACCATATTGTCATGGCCTCGCAATGTGGATATGCTCGGAGGTCACAATACAATCATGGACAACATGATTAATCTTGAAATGCTGTTCTGGGCAGCCAAAAACGGTGGTGACCCCTATCTCTATGACATAGCTGTGAATCACGCCGAGACTACCATGCGCCATCATTTCCGTCCGGACTACACATGCTATCATGTGGCGGTCTACGATCCGGAGACCGGTACATTCCTGAAAGGGATGACTCATCAGGGATTTGCCGACTCATCCATGTGGGCACGCGGACAGGCATGGGCTATATACGGATATACTATGGTCTATCGTGAGACACAGGACCCAAAATTCCTTGACTTCGCATGTAAGGTCACTGACGTGTATCTCAACCGTCTACCGGAAGATTATGTACCATACTGGGACTTCGACGACCCTACAATCCCCGATGCGCCCCGCGACGCATCCGCTGCGGGGGTGGTGGCTTCCGCTCTTCTCGAACTGCAAGAGTATTGCGACGGGGAAAAGCAGCTGGAATACAAAAATGCCGCCGTGAAGATGCTTGAATCTCTAAGCAGCGACAAGTATCGTTCCGGAGCACAGCGGCTTTCTTTCCTTGACCATTCCGTTGGACATATGCCGGCAGGATCAGAAATAGACGCCTCTATAATATATGCCGACTATTACTATCTCGAAGCATTGCTCAGACTCAAGAGAATTTTGAATGTTGAATGTTGAATTTTGAATTGTTCGACAGAGGCAGATGAATGTTGAATAATTAAATCCGTGGTGTTGAATTATTCAACACCACGGATTTAATTATGAATTCTAAATTCTGACTTCGATAGTATTAATTCAACATTCAAAATTCAACATTCAAAATTCAATATTGCGCAAGCTTTGCGATTTGTTCGGGAGTAAGATTGTTTGCTTTAAGAAGGTCAGAGACCTTGAAACGGTCGAGGAACTCTTTCTTAAGACCAAGACACGTCACCTTCACATCCGATTCTCCAAGATACGTAGCCACTTTTTGTCCGAAGCCGCCATCCACGATGCCGTCTTCAATCGTGATCACGTGACGGTAATTTTTCAATGTGTCGAGGCATTCTGCATCTACTTCCGAAAGGATTCGCGGATTGATAACGGTCGGGATGACACCTTTCTCCCGCATGATTGCCGCCGCCTGTTTTGCCGTGGTAAGGAACGGACCTTCAGCTATCAGTGCCACTTCTTCACCTTTCTCTACGATTTCATATTTAGTGAAATCTGTGTTGACCGGGGCGTCCTGATGACAGACCTTACCACCGGGTATGCGTATCACCACCGGTCCGTCAGAATTGTCTATACTCTTGTCGAGCATGGCGAGAAATTCTTCAACTGTAGCGGGCGCGAGCAGTTTGATATTGGGAATGCTTGACACCATGGCTATGTCAAAAAATCCAAGATGGGTCATGTCGTTCATTCCGAACAAACTGCCATAGAACACCACGAACGTCGACGGAAGATTGTTTATGGCTATGTCGTGCGAAAGTTGGTCGTAAGCACGCTGAAGGAACGTTGCCACAACGCCCATCACGGGGCGTGCTCCACCTTTGGAAAGACCGGCAACCATTGCCACGCAATCCTGTTCGGCGATACCCACGTCAGTAAACTGACTTCCTGCAAGCTTTCTCCTTTCCTCTCCGAACCCGACCGCCGCCGGAGTTCCGGCTGAAAGTGTCACCACCTTTTTGTCGGCATGCATTTTTTCAAGCATCCTCAATGAAAAAATATCGTCATAGCTTTCTGCGGTATATGGGGAAAGTGGAGCTCCTGTCTTCAAATCGAACGGTGCAGTGAAATGGAATTCCTCCTTATGGCTTTCCGCACAAGGCAGACCCATACCTTTCATTGTGTTGATGTGTACGAGTACGGCATGATTCTTGTCTTTCACTTCTCTAAATGCCTTGATCAGTTCTCGCAAATCATTACCTTCCTCAACGTAGACATACTCGTAGCCGAGTGCCTTGAAGATATTGTTGGGAGATGTGCCGTTGCTGTTTCTAAGCTCGGTGAGATGGGAATAGAGTTCACCATGATTTTCGGCGATCGACATCTGATTGTCGTTCAGTATCACGATGATATTTGAATGAAGTTCCGGAGCATAGTTGAGTGCCTCGAGCGCCATGCCGCCACCAAGAGATGCATCACCTATAAACGCCACCACATTTTCCTTCCCGCCGACAAGGTCTCTCGCTTTTGCGAGACCGGTGGCAAGGGATATGGAGGTAGAGGTGTGTCCTACTTCAAAAAGGTCATACTCGCTTTCGCGGGGACAGGTGTAACCTGTGACATCGTCATACTTTGCAGGGTCGAGGAATGCCTCGATACGTCCTGTAAGCATCTTGTGTACATAGCTTTGATGAGAGACGTCGTAGACAATTTTGTCTTTCGGGGCGTCAAACACATAATGAAGAGCCACTGTCGCTTCCACGACACCGAGGTTGGGTCCCACATGACCGCCATGCGCGCCGAGTTTGCGCATAAGTGCCCCTCTGAGTTCTTCGCTCAGCAGGTAGAGATGATCAAGATCCATTCCCTTGATATCTGCGGGAGAATGGATATTCTTAAGATTAATTTCCATATTTAGTTTTGAGTTGTGAGTTGTGAGTTTTGAGTTGTGAGTTGTGAGTTTTGAGTTGTGAGATTTGAGATTTGAGTTGTGAGATTTGAGTTGTGAGTTTATCGACAGCAACAAGTAATTGTCTCAAAACTCACTACTCACAACTCAAATCTCTACTGCTACAAAATTAACACAAATCTCTGTATCAGGTTCTACCAGGATTCCGTTATTTCATACCATTTTTACGGAGTATGGACTCGAAGTCATTTAAGCTTTTTTTGCGGAGATTGATTTTCTTGTGGCTTTTTACCTGAAAAAGAAAAAGTTTAAAAGACTTCTCTTCTTGACAAGAATGAAATTTTATAGTTTCTTAAAGACACGCTCTTCGTTCGGAAGTAAGATTTCCGATGTTTAAAGCATAAATCCACTACCTGATTGCTTTATCAAGAAAAGAGACAAGGAAATAAAAAATAATAAAGAAAATGAGAAAATTCTTGCATAATTGGATGAATTTTATTAGTTTTGGGCACGTATTTGGAAATGATAGCGGCGATTCATGAAAAACTTGGTCAAATTCTTCCAACAAGTTGGTGATTTCTAATATTTTCTACAAAACGCAACAAATTAAATAATATAAACGACAAAATTCATTTTTGTCATATTGAAATATAAACGATTAAAATTTAAAAATTATGAAATTACCCGAAATTGAGGCGCCTATAATAGGATGCCATGTCTGATAAA
>CAMTMX010000056.1 GCA_947073495.1 uncultured Porphyromonadaceae bacterium | reverse complement strand
TCTATCGACAATGGCTATTATAGTAAATTGCAAAGGGAAAGCTCTCCTTACAACGTTGTCAGGAATGATTCCGTTGCATTAAAAAAGAAATAACAACCGTTGAAGAATAAATTCTGTTTGTGGGAACTTTCTTACAGAATGTTTTTTACGAGATGCAATACAATCTTGTCTAATCGATAAATTAGTTTTAATGCAGCTATTTGAATTATCAATTATAGCTGTTTGAATTATCAATTATAGCTGTATGAAACTGATTATAAAGACTGTATGCAGTATATCAAGAACAAATCATTTAAGTATCATTCAATATTATTTTTATGAGAAAATTAAAGTTGATTATAAGTATCGTAATATTAAGTATAGCTTATTTCCAAAATATGGCAGCCTCAAATTCTAACGTTACGATACCTGAAAAAAAATCTGAAAATGGAGCAGATCCTAATAATCGTCCGAAGCTTCCTTCACGAAAAGGAGTCAGATGTAGCTATTCCAACACCCATATAGAAATGCAATTCCCAGAAGATGTATCAATGATGACGGTGTCCATCTACAACGATAATGAGACAATCTGGTATGGGATTCTTACTAAAGAAGAACCGCATGCCGATCTCCCCGACATAGTTGGAGAATATTCAATCGAATGTGTAGCCGACAACGGTAAAATATATTCCTGTATCCTGAATTTTTAAAACTTAGAGAACTGAGATCAATTCCAGTCATGATTGACGGATATTGACAGTCATTTAAAAGATTAAGTACCTGCGATAAATAAATGTGCATATGATTGGCTAATAGTGTGAGCAAGATATGAAGACGTGAAGATGGAATTATGGGGTTCCATAACGACTGATGAACGGCTTTATAGATTGCCACAATATATGCCTGGCATTTGTTCATTTATTTTTCGTAGGTACTTATTGATTTAATCATATTTGTCAAACTCAACCTTAATTGAAATACCCGGCATTTTAAAACAATGTCGGGTATTTCACATTATTTCAAATATTGACGTTCCGTTGCCGTTTATTGATTGAAGTTTCAGCTTTTTTAAGAAGTTGAAGCCTTATATGCATATCATAATCTCTCATCTGTATAGACAAGATCTCTCATCTGTATAGACAAATCTATGAATTATTAATTCAACTTCCGCAAGCGAAAGTTGAGGGTTATAAGGTTAAAAGGTTAATCTCCAATTGTGAAAAGATATTTAGCTTCGTTAGATATTATCTATAGATATAACTCTTTAACTACTTAACCTTCAAACCGTAAGTGAGCTTTCGAAACTTAAATTATTAATAATATGGCTGTCAAACCTAAAATAAACGATGTTTTATTGTTGCTTACAATTGTCTTATTTTTTAATTTTATTTCATGTTCCCATTCTTTCAACCGGAAACTTCAGGATGTGGAAAATGTAATAGACGAATATCCGGACTCGGCTTTGTCAATGCTTCAGGAGATAGATGCCTCATCTTTTTCAAGAGACCATGATAAGGCTCTCTATAATCTGCTTATCACTCAGGCAAAAGAGAAATGCTCGATTCCTGTAAAGACTGACTCGGTCGTTTCTTTTGCAGCATCATATTTCTTGCAGAAAAATGATAAGGAAAGAGCAATGAAAGCTCTCAACTATCAGGGGAATATCCGAAGGGAATATCTCAAAGACAATGACAGGGCAATAATTTCATATATTCAGGCATACGATCTGGCTGTGGAACTTGATAATAAATTCTGGATCGGCATGACGGCAAGAGGGATAGCCGATGTATATGGAGATTCTTACAAGGGTAAAGACGCAGTGAAATACTCCACCATTGCTTACGAAAACATGAAAGAAGCGGGGAGACAAGTATACATAGATTATGCGTTGCTTGATTTGGCAAAGGCTTATCACACTGCAAGAGAATATGATAAGGCTGTCTCTATTGCTACAGAAGTTATGGATTCGGCACGCATTCATAAGGATGAATATTTAGGTTATGCCGCGTTGAGTAGCAGGGCTCTCACTTTCTTTGCATGGAATAAATTAGAGGAATCTATAAAAGACTATGAAGTGGTATGTAAATCTCCTTTCGCAAATAAAGCAGACTCTACACATCTTGCCCTTTCCTGTTCAGAAATAGGATTAAGAGAGAGGGTTTATGAAATTACATCAAAATGTGATGTAGATTCTTTCTTCAATCATGGTATACAATACCGGCTTGCAAGATCAGTAAACGACTATAAAAAAGCTCTCGATCATCTTGAAGAATTAGACATGATGGATTACATCATGTTGAATAAAAAGATCGATAACAACGTTGCATCTTCCATCGTAACCTACTATGATTTTAAGAATCAAAATAATGCCCTTCTTTTAAAAATTGGAAGAGAGCGATTCTGGTTTACATTGACTATCGGGTTATGCATTATTATAGTTTTGTCATTTTTAATAAAAAATCTGTTTACTAAATTAAAACGGAATTCATCAGAAAAGTTACTATTGGCGGAGCAACTTGAATCACTGTTGAAAGAGAACGACCATAACAAGACTGTTATGGAGTCTCTTCTCTCTTCACGATATTCAATGCTTGAGAATCTTTGCGAAATGGTGGTCACTTCACCCGACACAAAATCCGCACAGAAAAAGATTGTCAACACTGTCACTGATATCATAGACAATCTCTCAATCCCCGGTGACAAAATTATGGAACTCGAAGAAGAAATGGACGGTATTCATGGAAATGTATGCACTAATTTTAAGTCAGACTTTCCCAACCTCAAAGATGCGGACTACCGGTTGTTTCTTTTTTCTGTCATGGGCTTATCGATGACCACAATAATGTTGCTTTTGAAGGAGACTAAGATTGAATCTGTATACAGTCGCAAAAAACGCTTGAAAGCAAAGGTCAGGGCTCTTGACTCCCCTCATACCGACCTTTACCTAAAATTCCTGTGATCATATATAGTATGACTACACAAAAAGAGCGGGCTTGGTGAGCCCGCTCATGAAATTCTTTTGCATAGCGCCCGTTAGGGTGTTAGTGTTCATGTCCAATATTCGGAGCGAAGCTCCACGGAATCTGCTGAGAGTTCAGAAGCCGTGTTGCGACTTCCTTCATTCTCTCGGAATGAAGCATTGTCAGGAACTCTTTGTGAAAATGAAAAAGGTGACATAAAGATTTAAGATTAAATAAAACGTTGTTGGTTCTGAAAATTTCTAATGTATTCATATAACAATCGATATGCGATAAAAGTTCACTAAAAATCACAATTGTTTTTCAAAAAATCGTTGATAATATACGATTTAACATTGAAGTCCAACAGCAGGTGGGTGGGATGTGCCAAAAATCGATTTTTTTTGCTAAATTAGCGCTATTATGGAGAAGGTCAGTGTCATAGTTCCGGTCTATAACCGTAGAAATCTGTTGGGGCGATGCCTCGACAGCATAGCGGTGCAGACATACCGCCCTATAGAACTGATTATCGTTGACAACGGATCTACCGACGGTTCATCAGAGTTTGCCTCTGAATGGAGCTCGCGCCACAATGCCCCGGACTTTTCTATAACCGTCACGGAAGAACAACAGACCGGAGCATCCTCTGCAAGAAACAAAGGATTATCGGAAGCTACCGGTGACTTTACCCTCTTTTTTGATTCGGACGACACTATGCGACCCGACCTGATTGAAAAGGGTGTGGCAGAGTTCCGGAGAAATCCGGGGATATCGTTAGTATGCTGGAAATGTGAAATCCATATGCCTGACGGCTCGGCGAGAATACCGCCGTTTTATCCAGAAAGAGCTTTGGAATGCCACCTGATTCACTCGCTTCTGCGTACCCATGGATATATGGCTCCGACAGGATTGTTTCGCTCCGCCGGAGGATGGGACGCGTCGTTACCATGTTGGAACGATTTAGAGCTGGGGATGAGGTTATTGTTGAATATTGGTGATAAATCAGGATATGAATCCATTTCTGTGCTTATTTCAGGGATTCCGGAGGTTTTGGTCGACGTATATCAGCAGGATGAATCTATCACAGGGAGAGATTTCTCCACAAAAGCGGGACTTTGGGAAAAGTCGTTGACTAAGATTAGGGAAGATATGCTCCTTTCCGATTGCAGACAGAAAGACTATCTGCTTAAAATCATAGCCTACCGTGAGATGATCTTAGCTGCACATTATAAAAAAGAAAACAGACCTGATCTTGCATCCGGTCTGTTGGAAAAAGTATTAAAAGAATCAAATCTGACTACATTTCAAAAAATTCTTTTCAACATTCTTTACCAGTATACGGCGCTCGGAGGGAGAGGCGCCTGGAAAATTATCCATTACTAATTACTAATTACTAATTACTAATTACCTTCTCCGCCTGCGCACTGATTTGACTGCCCCCGAATTTGAGGATGAGGAACTTACTTTCGGTTTCTTTGTCGAAGTTTTCTTTGCTTTTGCAGTCTTTTTTGAGGAAGTCCGTTTCTTTGCCCTCACGGCTGCCGCACTGTCGGAATCCACATCTGATGTCTCCACCACGGTTCTTTCCGGAATGCTGTCTCCGGCAGCCTTTGCCTCGGCTTCGGCAGCTTCCTTCTCTTTCATGGCGAGATATTCCTCACGTGTGGGCACCCAAAGGTCTTTCCCGAATGTGCGCAGACGGTGGTCAATGCTGTCCTGGGCGCGTTTGCGGTCATCTTCATCAGGAAACATCTGTGCCATCGAGAGATTCCTGAGGTTGCGTGTCTTGTAGATCTCGCCGTCATATTTCCCGAGGTTGAAATAATCGTCGATGGTATGGGTGGCAAGATTGTTATCGTCGGAAAGGAATACACGCTGTTGCGCGATATATGGGCGGAGCGCATCAAACTTAACCCAGAACATAGGATATCTCGTCTCGTCGCCGAAATCGCCTGAGCGTGTCAGCACAGGACATATCGCTTCCACTCTTGTTTTCATCCGGTTTGAACGACGATCGAACTCCCATTTCTCGATTATATAATAGTTTAAGACCTGAGTGGTGGGGACATCCGCCTCTTCGATCACAAATTTCGGACTTTTTTCGGTTGACCCTTTCCCTTCCTGCGCATAGATATCGAATCTCTGCAACATGTCGGCTACATTCACTTTATACTGGTCTGTAAAAACCTCCCTGCCGTCAAGATATTCGTATGCCTGGATTTTACCATCGACCACAAGCTTCAGGATTATCCGGAAAAGATTCTCCTGACCGTCGACCACATCTTCCGGAAAGTAGAGGGGTGAGTTTGCCGCTTTGGAGAGATCGAGCCGGCGGTAGATCTGACGCATATATGAGAGATCTGCGTCATGGGTTGCCTTGGTCTTAAAGAAATCCTGCATGCGGTCTGAAACCTGAGTCCCGGTTTCAGTCTTCCTCTTATCCTGTTCGGTGCGTTTGCGCACACCTCCGGCGTTTTCCACCTGGGCGGAAAGTCCGAACACTGTCAGAATGAAAGCAGCAGAGAGTATTATCTTTTTGAATATCATCATTGTTAATTTAGTCGTTGGTCTTTGGTCGTGCTTTGGAGGTTTATAGTATATGGTTTAAGAATTATCTGAAGACGCACATGTCTCTTAAACTATAAACCCTAAACCCCTCCGAAAAGAGATCAGTTGAGGGTCACCTGCATCGGTGGGATGTCGCGTGTGATCCCGTCGGGACCTTTCGCCTTCACATTTGATATAAGGAAACTTTTCCCCGGTTTTAACCTGCGGAACTGTTCCTTTTGTCGCCGGGAGAATGCCGCGCCGTCCGACACTTCAGGGATGGCATTGTCCATCGAATCGAAAAATATTGTGGAGAAAGATACCACGGAATAGGAGACGTCAAGGATATCGTCGTCGATCGCCGCTCCGAGCGACTCTGCAGCCATAAGTGCGGATTTTGACAATTTTTTTGGAGCTCCTTTGTAATGGACCATATTCCCTTGAGCGTCCTTGACAGGGATATAGGGGGAGGGGTCGGGAAGTTTCCTGACCCGGAAAGCCGTAGACCCGACAGTCATGGTGGCACCGTCGGCTATGGCTGTCACCGTTATTACGGCTTCTGTCCCGATTTTCCCCGGGCGAGCAATCCATGAGTCACCTTTTCTTGTGAGTGAGCCGTTTGTCATCGTTGCATGTATGGCATTCATCGGAAATCCGGGCACAGAGATGCTTACAGGATTGTCGATGCCGGCATAAAGCACGTTCATGAGGGTGGGGGAGATTGTCGCCATCGGTTCCATCACGGTGTAGGAAGATTTAAACGGACGACGGTCGGTTGTCCCGTCTCCTTTCATCACCTCTATATATCCGGAATATTCGTGAGTCCCTACATTGCCGGCTGGAATCTCCAGCACTCCACGGTCGTTGGGAAGTTTTGATCCGTTGACAAACACTGAGGGGCGTTGGGTGGTGTCGATAGCGGCAAGCACAATATTAGCCGTATATTTCGATCCCCTCATCACCATATTGGAGTTCGGGATAACGTATGCGTCAAGTTCGTTTACCCTGACGTCGCCGATGTCTACGTTTGTTATAAGCTCAGTCAAAGCCTCCCCTTCAGCCTGACGGATATCGTTTTCGAGTTTTGTAAGAATTGTGACAGCGGCGATAGCCGGCATTTTGTCGAAATTCTTTGTCTCCCACGATTTTGAAACCATATCCGACTTTTTCCCTGCCACGTCGGTAGAAAGCATGTTGACAACAGCGTTGCGTTTTGCAGAATCGGAAATCAATGTGGAAACATAATTCCGGTAGCGGTCCACACGCTTACGAAGTTTCTCACCTTCATTTTTCCCCGGACGCAACATGGTGACTGCTGCCGCCTCAAGGTCGTCTCGGTTTTTCAGATTGTAGGGGTCTCCTTCATTTCCGTCAGCCTGGCGTGCTATAGCTGTCTTGAGAGAGTCTATCGTGAGACAGAGCGATGCGGAAACTTCCCGCAGGTCTTTCCCTTTTTCGAACCATGCCCCGACTTTTGCGGGATTGTTCTTGTAAAGATTTTGCAGATAAAGGAATTGCCCCTCGTTCTTTGCAGCAAGATTGGAATTGGTGTGATGCAAACCCTCGTGCATCTGATCATAGCCGTTGAGCACATCGCTCGAGACATTTAGGCAAAGCAGTGCCGTGAGGACGATATACATTAAGTTTATCATCTTCTGCCTTGGCGACATCCTCGATATGTTGTTTCCTCCTGCCATTTGGTCTTTGAATCAATTGGCAATTGGTAATTATTAATTGGTAATTGTGGTTTGAATATAGAAAACCATTCCTTACTAATCAGATTACTAATTACTAATTACTAATTGCTAATTACTAATTATTTAAGGTTTATCGCTAAAAGGGTTAGTATCACCGGACTTCATCAGAGGGTTCTGCATGTTGATGGTCATTGCTGTGATCATTTTTTCATAGACGGCGTTTATCTGTCTCATGTAGCGAGCCATCTTCTCCGACTCCTCACAATAGCGTGAAGATTCGTTTGCAGATTTCTCATACATGTCGCGGATATCCTTCAGCCCCCGGTTTACTCGGTCGATGCTTTCAAGCTGACCGGAAACGTGCTTGAGTTGAATTTCATATATGGTGTTGAGTCCGCTGATGTTTCGGTTGAGGTCAGACATCTGTTCTGCATACCCGAACGCACTTTTGGAGATTGTATCTGAATTGTCGGTTATCGCCTTATACGACTGAAGAAGCACCTGGCTCACTTCGTTGAGGGCGCGTGTGGTTTCCTGAAGACGGTCCATCTGCTCCGCCATCTTCATGATGCTTTCATGAAGGGAGGCGGCTTCCTCTTTGGGAAGTGGCACATCATTGAAGGAAGCGGCAGCTCCGGCACTTGCGTTGCCGGTTGCCGTATTGTTTACGCTTGTCGGATCGGGTAGCCCTGCATTTCCGACAATCACTGTCCCTGCGCCTCCCTTGAAATCCGGACGGTCTTCAGGTTTTTTTGAGTCAAGCACCGGGAAAACCTCTTCCCAGTCATATTCCCTTGGCGGACGGTCGAATGCAGTCAGAATAAACATGGCAATCTCTGTACCCATGCCTATACACATGAGCAGACTGCCGCCGGGGAGGTGCAGAATCAGGAACAAAGCTCCCAAGATTACGATTGCCGCACCAATGGAGTAGGCGAAATTGAAAAATCTCTGTCCTTTTTGTCCGTGAAGGAAGCGTTCTATACAGTTGGCGTATTTCCTTATCTTTACCATAATTTATTTCCTTTTCTTTTGGGTCCCTTTTGCAAACCCGATCTGCGAGCGGACGTTGCGGAATCCGATATAAGACCGCTGTTCATTCTGATATTCCCACATTCTGAGGTCGCTCCTGATCCCTCCGGCAACATCTTTCCAAGAACCTCCGCGTACCACTTTCCTTTTCATGCTGTAGGGATCTTCCTTTGCGGCATCGTAACGATATTCAGGATTGACGTCGGATGTGAGATTGTTGATACTTTCCGTGAAAGCGGTTGATGTCCATTCAGAGACGTTGCCCGCCATGTCATAGAGCCCGAAATCGTTGGGCGCGAAAGTGCCCACCTGAGAGGTTATCACATGTCCGTCGCGGGTATAGTCGCCGTCCATAGGTTTGAAATTGGCATAGAAACAACCGCGTTCATCATAAGGGAGTGTTTCCTCCCATGGGTAAGGGCTCTCTGAATTTCCGGCACGTGCGGCATATTCCCATTCCGCCTCTGTAGGGAGACGATAGGGCTCCACATATATATTGTCTTTTCCGAGGGAGCGACGCAGAAAATCAGTGCGCCAGTTGGAGAATGCGTTCGCCTGTTCCCAGCTGACCCCCACCACGGGATAGTTGTTGTAGCCGGCATGGGAGAAATACATGCGGGTGTAAGGCTCGTTGTATGCGTTGTCGAAATCGTTTATCCAGCACGTAGTGTCGGGATAGACATTGACGATATATGTGTTGACAAAATCAAAGTCTCCCGTCAGCGGGCGTGTAATTGTCTCGCGCACCACTTCCCCGTCTTCCAGGAAATAGGCGGTGTCTTTCGAGATCACGGGAATTTCCGTGGGGACAGGACGGTCTGTGTTGTATTCACGTGTACGCGGGTCAAGACGGTGCTTGCGTTGGGCGGCAGCCGTGTGATTATAGATTTCGTAGCGATAGTTGAGCTGGGTGGGGTCAAGTTCCCGTTTCCCTGTGATGGGGTTGGTGCGGTAGACACTCTCGATAGCCCTTTGTTCATCTTCGTTTGGATTTCTCCAGGGAATTGGTTTGCTCCAGTTCAGGTAAGGCTCTATCGGGTTCCCCTCTCGGTCTTCCTCGATTTTGAAAGACTCGTCGCCGCCGTATGCCGGGTCGGCGAGGCGTTCGCGGATGATGGAGTCTCTGACCCAGAATACGAATTGCTTATATTTGGAATTGGTTATTTCAGTCTCGTCCATCCAGAAGGCGTCTACAGAAATCCCTTTGGAATCTGCCTTGATGCCCATAATAGAGTCGTCTTTGGAGGGACCCATTGCAATTGCCCCCCTGTCTACAAGAACCATTCCGAAAGGTGCGGGTTCCGCCCAGGATGTCCCACCGACGCCGGTGACCTCCCCTCCGGTGGCGGAGCTGCGGGAGCCGAAGCAAGACGCCAGGAGGAGAGAGAGCATGGGAGCGGCTGCCGCACACGCCAATTGCGGACGCGACAGTTTAAAATATTTTGTGAATTTATCGGTCATCATGCTAATCGTTACATTATGCGGATGGAACGGTGTTTATGTTTGTTTTTTCCTGAAAGATCGATTTTCAGGCTGTAGCCCGCCACGAGTTCATGGCTCCCTGAAGATGCCTTGGCTATTGAAGAAAGCGGATAATCGTAGGCGTAGCCGAGAAAGAAGTTCTTATATTCCGCGCCAACCATTATGGAGAGAGCGTCTTTCCATCTGTATCCCACTCCGAGGGAGAGGAATCTGTTGTAGGTGGCACTCATTGTGATTTTTGCGGAGAAATTGTCGAAATCACTTGCTATAAGTAAAGACGGCTGCAATAAAAATAACGTGTTTCTCAGTTCAATATTGCCGCCGGCGTCAAAATATAAAGTGCGTGGCAGGCTTGTTTCAAATTGACGTGATTCTGTTGATTCAGACCCTTCCGCATTCATTTTTACAGTAGGTGATGTGAGGTGCATTCCGGATATGCCTGCATGAAAAAGTCTGTTTGAGTAATACATACCGAGGGAAAAGTCGATTGCATTCCCAGAAATGTCTTGTCTTGGTATGGAAGGGTCGTCGGGATTATGAAAATCGTCATCATCGGGTATATACACGTCAGAACCGCGAAACCGGGTGTTGTAATATCCGATCTGAAGACCAAGTCCTAATTCCCCTTTCAGGAGTTTACATTTATAGCTTCCCTGCGCCGACACAAGGAGATTTGAAAAAAGCCCGAGGCTTTCCTGCATCACTGTCACGCCGGCACCGGCTTTTTTGTTGAAGACCTTGAACGGCATGTCGGCGGTGGCGGAAAAGCTTTTCGGGGCGTTTTCAATCCCTATCCATTGGAGCCTTGCCCCTCCTCTTATCCTCAGCCATTCCGACTGTCCGGCAGCGGCGGGATTGTAGAGGGTCGGGAGCGCCCAGTGTTGAGTGAAAATCTGGTCGGTCTGTGCATACGCATTGCCGGGAGATAAAATCAAGGCGGTCAGGGCAATCACCATGATTGCCGACATGAGATATATTTTCCCGACAGTTTTCATTCGAAATAGAATGTAAGTACGACCATGTTTGATTTCACTTTTTTGAGAGATTGAGTGATCTTGAATGTTTCAGGATCGTCAATCAAGTCGTTGCGCTCGTGACGCAGGATATCGGAAAGTCCGAAACAAAATTTCACTTCCGGATTCAGTTTAAAGAAAGGAAGATAGAAATCAGCCCCTAATCCTACGCACAAATATGCGTCTGCGGTGTTGAATAATAGAGGTTCGGCGCGTTTTTTGCTGATGTCGAATGTCGCCATAGTGCCTGCCGACACGTATGGACGCACATTTCTCATCCTGTCGCCTGATATCTTGAGGTCGACAGGAAGCACAACGTATGCCGTTTTTATGTCCTGGTGTTGACGAAGGTCGCTGTTGTGGTCTTTCATCTCCACTCCTTTGCTCCCGAAATACATGCCGGGTGTGAATCTGAGGTCAAGGTATTTGTGCAGGCGAAGACTGCCGAGCACATTGATGCAGAATCCGGGGGAAAACGAGGGGACTTCCATAGACCATCGCTGACCGTCGTCGGTCACAAATCCGTTGTGGGTGAATGAGAGGTCTTGCACATGCACCCCGACAGAGAAACCGAGATGCCACGGTTTTAGGTCGGCATACGGACGGTTGAGCGGTTTGTCGCCCGGCTTGGCAGACGCGTCAGGCACATATAACCAGATTGCCGTAAGTATTATGGCTATACAGACGCCGATACCCGGCATATTTCGATGTAGGGAAGTCATACGCTATTTAAACGCAAGATATTTTACAATAATTGCCCGATAATGTGGTTAAAAAATTAAAATAATTATGGTCTTTGGTCGTACGTCGATGGTCGTAGGTCTTGGGTCGATGGTTTAATATCGTCCTCGCGGAGCTATCCCGTTCAAAAGCGCAGCTTTTGCTACCAACAACCAAAGACCAACGACCCTCAAAATGATGAATATGAATTGGGAAACACTTATCAGTGACAAGCGTCTCGGCATGGAGAAATATCATGATCCGCGTGTGCACACACGGAGTGATTTCCAGCGTGATTATGACAGGATGATTTTTTCGTCTCCGTTCAGGCGCCTTCAGAACAAGACCCAGGTGTTTCCTTTGCCGGGGAGTATATTTGTGCACAACCGACTGACCCATAGTCTTGAAGTTTCGTCTGTGGGGCGGTCGATGGCGCGTGAGGCTTGGCTTCGTCTCGGGTGCCGTCATCAGGGAAAGGAATCCGGTCGCGCCCTTGAGCAGATGCCGGATATAGTCGCCGCGGCTTGCCTATGTCACGACTTGGGAAATCCTCCCTTCGGACATTCGGGAGAAAAAACAATAGCCACATGGTTTAGCGAAGGTAACGGGCAATCGTTGCGCAATCATTTTTCCGACCAACAATGGGCTGATTTCATTAATTTTGAAGGGAATGCCAATTCTTTCCGACAGCTCACACATCAGTTTTGCGGACGCCGCAAAGGGGGATATGCCATGACCTACAGCACTCTCGCCTCAATCGTGAAATATCCGTGGACATCACTCAATGTCTCGGATAAAAAGAAATTCGGATTTTTCGCTTCGGAAGAGGAAGACTATCGGAAGGTGGCTGCCGAATTGCAGATTCCGGAGGTTTCCCCGGGAATATTTTCACGCCATCCGTTTGTTTATTTAATGGAGGCAGCCGACGATATCTGCTATCAGATAATGGACATCGAGGATTCTCATCGTCTTGGGATCCTTTCCACCGGAGAGGTGAAGGATCTCCTTCTTGCATTTTTCAATAAGAATGACGTTGCAAGGATGGAAAGGGCTATGTCGCATCTTGACGACCCCAACGAACAGGTGGGCTATCTTCGTTCAAACGTGATCGGGGCGATGGTGTCGGGCTGTGCCACGGCTTTTGCGGATAATGAAGAAAGACTGTTGGAAGGGGAGAAGATCAAGCCTCTTGTGCAGCTTATGGACCCGGAACTTAGCGCGGCATACGAGGTATGCTCCAAGGTGGCATGGTCAAGGATTTATAATGCGCCGGATGTTGTCGACGTGGACATTGCCGGCAACCGGATCATCACATATCTGATGGACACCCTGATGGATGCTGTGTTGAATCCGGATAAAAATTTCTCGAAACTTCTTCTGTTGAAGATGCCACGTCAATATGACATCCATGCGGAAGGGATGTATGAGAGGGTGCAGAGCGTGCTTGACCATGTCTCGGGAATGACAGACGTCTATGCGCTCGATCTGTTCCGGAAACTCAACGGACATTCCCTCCCGGCAGTGTGAAATTAATTTTGAATGTAGAATGTAGAATTTCGGGAAGCCCGTTTAATCCTGATTGATCAATATTTATCCCTATTAATCTCGATTCTTACCGCTTCTCTTCTTGATTAATCATGATTAATCCCAACTCAAGACTCACAACTGAATGAAAACTAAAATATTGATAATGCTGCTTGCTTTCTGCATGGCGGCTTTCGCGAGAGATTATTCGCCAAATGATATTGAAAATCCCAACATCGCAGACAGGCGTGTCTATGTCAGCGATCCCGGGAATCTTGTCAGCCCGGCTGTTAAGGCGCAGGTGAATCAGGAATTGTATGACCTGCGCATGAATACCGGTGCGGAGGTTGTTGTGGCGGTTGTGCCGTCGATAGGGGAGGTGCCTATCGAAGATTTTTCGGTGCAATTGTTTACCAATTGGGGTATAGGGAAGTCTGATAAGGACAATGGAGTGCTCATTTTGATTGCCCCGGAACAGCGCCGGGCATGGATCACCACAGGATATGGCGTGGAAGGTGTATTGCCCGACATATCCGTGAAAAAGATTGTTGACAGATCGATCGTGGCAAACATGAGGAATAATGATCTTGACGGGGCTGTGGCGGCTTCGGCTCATGATGTGGCGACGGTTATGTCGGATCCTGTAGCTGCCGAGGAGCTTAGAAGCAGCGAGAGGGAAGCTTGGCAAAAAGGTCCGGAAACTATCTCTTCAGACACGATAATGTCTTTTGCCGGATATGTGGCAATCGTGATTTTCCTGATATCGATAGGGTTGTTTATTTCAGATTCGGTAAGTTCGCGAGGCAAGGACCGCTATCATAAGGCTATGATATGGCATAGGCATAGGGGCGTATATTGGATTCTTGCCGCATGTTCGCTCGGATTAGGAGTGATAACGGCACTATTGGCGCAATGGAGATATTATAGGGCACGCAACAAACCGATGAAGTGTCCTACTTGCGGAACCAAGATGAGGAAACTGAATGAGGAGGAAGACAATGAGTTGCTTAATGCCTCTCAAGATTTCGAAGAACAAATTAAAACAGTGGATTATGACGTATGGGTATGTCCAGAATGTGGCACTGTGGAGCGTTATCCGTTTCGTGCCAAACAGTTGAAGTATACGGAGTGTCCGAGATGCCATACTGTGGCGATGTGTATGGTCAGGGATCATACCTTGCGACCTGCCACTACAAGGAGTCAGGGAATCGGCGAAAGGGTTTATGAATGCCAGTTCTGTCATCATCAGAACCGTAAGCAATATCCCATACCTAAAAAAGACGACGGTACGGCTGCAGCCTTGGCAGCGGGAGCTATTCTCGGGTCGATGGGCAGAGGCGGTCACGGAGGTGGCGGCGGCTTCGGTGGTGGCTTCGGCGGTGGTGCCACAGGTGGCGGCGGCGCCGGAGGCAGCTGGTGATGACTTAATTTTGAATTTTGGGAATCGGGATGCAACTTGATTCATCCCGATTCATCCTGATTCTTCCATATTAATCAAGATTAATCCCCAACCCATTATTATAAAATAGAATGCAATGAAAAAATTAATTGGTTTTGGCGCTGTATGCGCCTTGATGTCGCTCGGTGCCTGCGCTGGATCGGGCGACAAAAAATCGGCTGATACCACCGCAGTGTTGCCGGTGGTGGAATTTGAAGGGTATAGTTATGATGCGATAGCTTCTGTTCCCGATAGTGATGCCCTTGACACGGAGGGTGGAAAATTCTGGAGATTTTCCGGCACCGGTATGCTTCCTGTAAAAGTTGGAGACAAGGATGTAAGTATGCTCAGGGATTCTCTTGAACGTCTGGGAGGAGTGTTGGTGATTGATAAGACTCATTCATCACCGATTCTTGATGCCCCCTTACTGAAGGATATGGGGTTGACTGAAACCAATCTTGACCCCAAGTCAACCAAAACGTGCAGCACGTATTACAATCAGTTGAGTGTGGCTCTATGCACACCTGCCGTTGTGGTCTGGAAAGACTACACTTATTCCTATCTGTGTATGGCTGCGCATGGGATGTATAACACTACGTTTGTGAATTACAGTGTATCAGACGGCAAAATTCTGACTGTGGCTGATCTTATGAAACCCGGCTATGAGAAAGAACTTACGGGGCTGATACGTCAGAAGCTTAAGGAGATGGATGTGCCTTTGCTGGTAGATCTGGATGATGTTGAGATACCGAAAGATTTTGAGGTTACTACACAGGGGATGCGCTTTATGTATGGTCTGTATGAGATAGCCCCTTATGTTGCCGGAGAGGTGACAGTGGAATTTGATGGCTATGAACTGGAAGATCTTTTTGCCCCCGGTGTATTCGCCCGCTATTTCTCCCTTACTCCCGACTGATTTCTTCAACACAAGGACAGAAGTTTAAAATAAACAGAAGGACATAAGGACAGAAGTTTAGAATAAACATAAGGACAGAAGTACAGAAGTTTAAAATTATATCTTCTGTACTTTTGTCCTTCTCTTTTTTTGAAATGGTGTTGAAAAGATAGTGGAGTTAAATTTCGTATGTATTTAAACCGTTGATCGCATGTTTGCGGAGGCGCACTACAGAGGACTGGTAAGGGAACTGGATGAGAAGGGTGGAGCCTTCGCCGAGCTGTGCCTTGATGTCTTTCGATAGGGGGTTGCCTTCAGAGTCATACCAAACGACACTATATGTCTCCGGGAATGGATCCGGGATGAGCCTCCCTTTTATCATCCCCGGTTTCCATGCCGAAGCGTTTGTCTTTGCCCCCGAAAGATATAAGATGAGATATTTGTCGCCTTCTTTGATGATTGCCAGGCGGTAGTCGCCCCCCATTTGCAACAGTGTCTCTTCAAGCGTACGGTCGAAAAGGGTCCAGTACCCTTCGATTGAATCCTGCGGATTCTCAAGTCTTGTCTTTAATTTTTCGATATCTTCATATTCCGTTGATTGCCGTTTGGCGACGGGCGTATTGTCAGTGACGGTGATGTCGGAAACGAGGATATGGGCGGCAGGGGATGCCGTGAAGCCGAATCCGACAAATTTAAGAGCAGGGGACGTGATGTCTAAGACGGGAATGAGGGTATGGTTGCCTGCGGATATGCAGATGGTTTGAGAAGATACGGAGATATCCCATGAGTTGGTGCCTGAGTGGCAGTCTACACCTCCTTTAATTATCTGCGAGGCAATCATATCGCTGCTGCAGGAGAGGCGGGCGGACACACGTATGGCAGGCATGGATGATATAGGGTCGGGGATATCTTCTGATTTTATTGTGAAAAACAGTGTGTCGCTATTTTGGGAGGAGAGCCAGAAACTCCATTCGGGATTTGCACGGTGGTGTCTTGACCCCTTGGAATCGGTATAGGTGAATCTTTTGGATGGATGGCACGATATATTGGTTGCCCTGAAAGAGATGGAGAAATCTGATAAGGAATCCGGAAGATGGATGCCGTCGGAAATATCGGCTCCGGTTTGGTTGTGGATATCGATCCCTGAGGATGTGGCATACTGAAAAGGGGAGTAGCCTCTCCCTGTGTTGAAGTGAACGCGTTTGGAATCCGGCACAATTCGGGCTTCTATGCTGCAGGCTGATATTATCGTGAGGAGGGAAAGGAGGAGACGGGAGATCATGCGGAGACGAGGTTGTATATGCCGGTGACTATACCGACAATGGCGAAGAGGAGTATGATGATGCCGATTATCCTGTTTATAAGCCACATGGATCGGACGTTGAAGTGGGCACGCACTTTGTCGACCGCAAATGTTACGAACCACCACCATGCGACAGCTCCGACGCATATCGAGAGGTAGCCCACGATATAATGGTAGAACCTGACATCGGGAACAGGGAAATTGAAGCGGGCGAACAGTCCGATTATCAGGAACAATATGAGTGGATTGGAGAATGTGAAGAGAAATCCTCCGAGAATATTCTTTTTGGGAGAAACCGGCTCCGGCCGGGAGGCTGGCTTCAGTGATGATGCAGGGTTTTTCCGGAAAAGATAGATGCTGAATCCGATAAGGACGGCGCTGCCGACGAGTTGAATCACATTTTGGTTGCGCTCTATAAAATCCTGTATAAAAGAAAGTCCGAATCCTGTGAGCAGACAATAAAAAAGATCGGAAATAGAGGCGCCCACCCCGGTGTAGAAACCGGGACGTCTGCCTTTGTCAAGAGTGCGCTGGATGCATAGTATCCCCACCGGACCCATAGGTGCGGAGATAAGGATTCCTATGGCTATTCCACGCCATATCATATAGAAGAGACTTTCAATAAAGTCCATATTTTAAGAAACTCTGTCGGCTATCGAGATAGATATTAATGCCGTTTCAGTTAGTTATAATAAATCCTCCGCTTCCGGAAGGGATACAACGGTATCGCTTAAGTCCGTATTTTGTATTGCCTGTGGCGGCGGGGCCTGACAGCGGTGAACCTCCGCCCATAGTGACGTCGTAGTGAGAGCCACATTGAGGACAAACAGCCACATAGAGGTCTCCTTCTATTTCCACTCTTATATCCGCTTTCCTTTCTACAGGGCATGCAAGGTCATAAGCAAGAGGGGTGTCGGTGGTGGCTGTAAAGGGATCCATGCCGTTTATAAGGAGAACGCCGCCAAACCCTGTGGCGCTTGTCTGTGAATAAGGGAATCCAACCGGTTCTCTTAAACCTTGGGAGAGAATAAACCTTCGGTTGGCACCATAGCCGGCGACCCCATACGTGTTCCAGGTCCCGGCATCAGAAAGCGCTATATTGACGGGCGCGGCAGGAATTCTGTCGTTTTCCACACTGTCGCATCCTCCCGCTACAGCAGCAATCCCGATAGATAAAAGCAGGATTAACCCTGTCTTCATGCGAAAGGAATTGCCCTGAGCACCTGTCCGAACTGATCTGCCATCTTCTGGATGTGACCTCCCACCATGGGTTTCAGCATGGCGGGGATATCGATATCGATCACAACTTTGGCTTTGGATGTGATTTCAGTGTCTGCAGATATGTGCATTGCAAGAGACAAGGGCACTGGCGATCCTTCTCCTACAAGACGAATGAGCGATGGCTCGACCTTTTCTTTTACACGGAAAGTAAGCGCCCCAACCGGACCGCCCGGCACCGTTATCGCATCGGGAGTGATTGTTATGTTGTTGAACATTTCCATCTTGTCTGCCGGGATTTTGTCAGCTGGCACTTTTTCAAGAAGGGAACGCAGGTTTTCAAGATTGGAGAGTTTTGAGAACACTGCCTCGGCAGGGGCGTTCAGCAAAACGTCTTCGCTATTATATTTTGCCATAGTTTTCGGTTATGGGTTATTCTTTAAAGTCGGGAGCCCAATCGGCTGGATCCTCGCGCCATTCGCGTAGGGTCTCCGCTTCATCGGGGCTTATGTAGTTGATTGCCTCTGCCACTTCCAGCATCACAGGGTAGGTGCACAACGGGGCGAGCGTGATGTTTGCTTCGTGAAATCTTTTGACGGCCATGGGGAATTGATAGCTGAACAGGCATGTCATGCCTATGACCTCACTACCGTAAGTCTGAAGGATTTCGACGGTCTTCAACGAGCTGCCTCCGGTGGAGACAAGATCTTCGATCACCACCACCTTTTTGCCCGGCAAGAGATTGCCTTCTATGAGGTTTTCCAATCCATGGTCTTTAGGGGTGGCACGGACGTAGACGTAGGGTAGCCCAAGAGTGTCTGCCACGATGGCACCGATGGCTATAGCTCCGGTTGCGACTCCGGCTATAGCCTCGACATCCGGGAAATGCTCGAGGATAGTGCGCGCGAATTCCACCTTTATGAAATTTCTGATGTCAGGATACGACAATATGCGACGGTTGTCGTTGTAAATAGGTGAATTCCATCCGGAAGCCCAGACAAAAGGATTTTGGGGCTGCAGCTTGATGGCGCTTATCTGGAGGAGTTTCTCGGCAAGAATTCTTTCCGGTTTTTTCATAATACAGTGCTATTTTTTATTAAAAGACCTGTAGATCTGGTGTAAAAGCCCTTTTTTGACTTTCCACGAAAGTGCAAAGTTACACTTATCTACAAAAACATCCAAATATTAAACATAAAATCGGATGTAAAAAACGAGATTGGAATGTAAAAATGTGTTAATTGTTGGTCTTTGGTTGTTGGTCTTTGGTCTTTGGTCTTTGGTTTAAGAGTATAGGGTTTATGATTTATAGTTTATAGTTTAATAGCCATGTGTGGCTTCAAATAATTTTTTAACTATATACCATATACTATAAACCAACGACCAACGACCGAAGACCAACGACCAACGACTTCTAATAAAATTAGAAAGTGACACCTAATGTGAAGATTGAAATTTTAGCTGATGGGGCGGCTGCGACAATTGTTGAGGCGGCGGATGTGAGAGTTGATCCGGTGGTGCAGACATCGTCTATCAGCAGTATCCCCTTCCCGTCAAGATCTTGAGGGCGGGGCACGGAAAAAATCCCGGATGTGTTTTCAAGGCGCTGCTGCTGTGTCATGGATGTCTGCGTCTTATGGGAGCGTGTTGCCTTGATGTTGAATGAGACAGGTATTCCGGTGGCCTTACTTATGCCGTTTGCAATGTGGTGGGTCTGGTTGTATCCCCGTCTTGCCTGTTTTAGAAAGTGCATGGGTACAGGCAGGATGATGTCTATGTCGGAGAAGTAACCGCAAGGAAACAATTCCTCGCCGGCAATTTGCCCGAGCATGTTTCCGATGCCCGGGAAATGGCGGTATTTCATATCCTGGATTAATGTGGAGAGTGCGGAATCCCGGGTATAAAAGAAATGCCCCGTGGCACGTGTGAACGGGAATTTACCGGCAAGCCGCTCCTCCATGGGATTCATTTCCCGGCGATGGAACCCCGTGCGTGGTAATGAGGCAAGACAATGTGTGCATGCAAAGCGCTCATGAGGGGCGAGCTTGCAGTCGCAAATATGACACGTCGCCGGAAATGCGAAATTCAGCAGGTCGGTTAACCAATGGTTCATGGCTTGGAATCTTTTATTATTGCCCTGACCATATCGGCGGAGAGATTGGATTCAAACCCCCGGGAAATGATGTGGCGGAAAAGCTTCATCCGGTTCTCGCGTGCATCGTCGCCAAAGAGGTCGATCCCTTTTGCCTTTGCCATGGCGACACGGCGCAGCGCCTCCCTATAGTCTGATTCCTCTATCCCCTCAATACCTTGGGCGATATCTTTGGAAGATATCCTTTTGGCAGCAAGGGCTGACTGTATTTTATATTTACCCCACGACGAGAATCTGCATTTGTCGCGTGCAAAACTCCGTGCGAAACGGGCGTTGTCGATAAACTTATGGTCAATAAGATATTCTATAATCTCGGCTGTCTGTGCAGAAGTCATCCCCATTTTGTAGAGTTTCTGGCGAATGTCTGCTTCGCATTGTTCGGAACGGGCGCAAAGATCTGCCATGCGTATGCGGGCGGCGTCGGGGGTGACAGGTTTCTTACTCTTCATTTTGAGATGCTTTTATAAACCTCTGTTTGCCGAATGAATCCCGGATAATCTCAACATTGACAAACCCTTCCGACGACAGATGCCGGCTCAGTTCATCAGCGTGGCGGGGATTTATTTCGAAGTATAATTCACCTTTTGCCGACAATGCGTCCCTTGCAATTTGCGTGATTCGTTTATAGAATATGAGAGGATTGTCGTCAGGCACGAAGAGTGCGGAGGCAGGTTCGTGGTCAAGCACATTCGGCTCCATGGCATTCTTCTCGCTTTCATCTATATATGGGGGATTGCTGACTATGATGTCATATTTATCATCCGGCATCCACTTGAAGATATCGGCGTGTATGAATTTGATGTCGGTTTTGAGTTTTTTTGCGTTTTCTTCAGCCACCTTCAAGGCTTTGTCGGAGACATCGAGTGCGGAAACATGAGAAAACTTCAATGCACGCGACAGTGCTATTGCAATACACCCTGACCCTGTGGCGATGTCGAGAATCCGCAGGTCTTCTGCATTGCTGTTTTCTTTCACGATTATGTCGACCAGTTCGTCGGTCTCCGGGCGTGGGATCAGGACGTCGGGTGTCACCTTCAGAGTGAGGCCGTTGAACCGTGCCTCTCCTGTGATATATTGTATAGGCTCGTGATTCATAAGGCGTGAGAGGATCTTGTCGACTTCCGATTTCATGAAAGGGGACAGTTCGTCTGATTCATGAATGAGAATGTCGACAGTGTCCCACCCTTTGAGATAGTGGAACATGATCCTTATTATGGCTTGAGTTTCACCTGCCCCATAGATGGGGCGAAGGGTGTCACGCAATTTCTTTAGAGTTTCACGCATAAGTCATATTCGTTGTTTTCCGTTTTCCGTTGTCCGGTTTCCGTTGTCCCGATTATCCATTATCAAATGAATATTGACCAGCCATCCTGGACAAAATTAACATTAAAACAATAAAAAAACAAGAAAAATTTGGAAAATAGAAAAAATAGATATAACTTTGCACTCGCAAAAGCGGGGTCCTATAGCTCAGTTGGTCAGAGCACCTGACTCATAATCAGGGAGTCCTTGGTTCAAGCCCAAGTGGGACCACCT
>CAMTMX010000055.1 GCA_947073495.1 uncultured Porphyromonadaceae bacterium | reverse complement strand
CGAAAAGGGTCGACTCCTGCAAATGGAATCGACCCTAATTTTGTCTTGCCCTAAAAATTTTTATCGGACAGCAATAAAAAAAAATAATGTTTTTGGTTGAAGATTATGGAATAAATAATAAAAAATTATATCTTTGTGGTCAGAAAATTGTCGTATGCCGTTGAGCGAGACTAAGATTTTTCTTACTGCTATACGTTTCCGGCTGGATAAACTTTCAAGATAGCATAACCAACAAATTACAAATCATATACTTAAAGAATAGTATCATGAGCAAGCCTTATGTATTAGGTGTCGATATAGGTGGCACCAACACTGTATTCGGAGTTGTAGATGCCCGTGGACAAGTGATTGCAAGCGATTCGATCAAAACTCGCAAGCATGCCAATTTTGATGATTATATCGCAGAACTTCACGAAGGTGTAATGCGCCTTCTTAAAGCAAACGATGCTGAAGACAAGATTTATGGAATCGGTATAGGTGCTCCAAACGGCAATTATTATACAGGAGAAATTCAGAATCCTCCAAACCTTCCGTGGGGACCGATCATTCCACTTGCTGAAAAAGTAAGCAAAGCTTTCGACGGCATACCTGTGTCTGTGACAAATGATGCAAATGCTGCCGCTCTAGGAGAAATGACTTATGGAGCAGCCAGAGGCATGAAAGATTTCATCATGATAACACTTGGTACAGGTGTAGGTTCTGGTATAGTTGTCAACGGTCAGCTTGTATACGGGCATGACGGCTTTGCAGGAGAATTGGGTCATTTGATAGTAAAACGCAACAACGGACGTGTTTGTGGTTGCGGCAGGACAGGATGTCTTGAAGCATATTGCAGTGCCACAGGCGTGGCGCGTACTGCCCGAGAATTCCTTGAAGTGCGTACGGAACCTTCGACTCTCCGCAATCTTCAGATTGAAGACATTACCTCTAAGGATGTTTATGATGCCGCAATTGCAGGAGATAAACTTGCAAAGGAGATATTTGAATACACAGGAACTATCCTTGGACAGACCTTTGCCGACATGGTGGCATTCTCAAGCCCACAGGCAATTATCTTATTCGGAGGTCTTGCCAAGAGTGGTGATCTTCTTATGCGTCCACTCAAAGAGGCATTCGACAAATCGATACTTCCCATTTTCAGAGGGAAAACAAAGATTTTGCTTTCAGAACTTAAAGAGAGTGATGCCGCAGTTCTTGGAGCATCTGCGCTTGGATGGGAAGCAAAGTATCGTTACGAGGTGCCTTCTTTCGATCACCCTGCTGC
The DNA here is from genome assembly GCA_947073495.1 of uncultured Porphyromonadaceae bacterium. Taxonomy (GTDB): domain Bacteria; phylum Bacteroidota; class Bacteroidia; order Bacteroidales; family Muribaculaceae; genus Lepagella. The sequence continues at coordinate 20,705 of CAMTMX010000055.1, read as the reverse complement.
TGCCCAGCCATCTGAGGAGGCTTAATAATTTTGGTTTTGCAAGCCAAACAGGAATGGCATGAATATAAAAAGCGGATCCGATAATTCGGATCCGCTTTTTATAGTTATTAGAACGCGCTCTTAGAATAGTTTCAGCTCCTGATATAACCTATGCACAGGCAATCCCATTACATTATAGTAGCTGCCATTTATTCCGCTTACAGCCGCAGCTCCTATCCATTCCTGTATCCCATAGGCGCCTGCCTTATCGAGTGGCTGGTAATTGTCGACATAAAATTCTATCTCCTCTTGAGAAATATCTGCGAATACCACATCTGAGACGGTTGTAAACGATGTGCGGCGTTTTAATGTCGATATAGTGACTCCGGTGGCAACCTGATGCGTCTTGCCTGACAATCTTAGGAGCATTTCTATTGCATCTTTCCGGTCTTTAGGTTTGCCCATAATCTCGTCACCACAGATAACCATAGTGTCTGCCGTTATTATCATATCGTTTTCAAGCAGCCTGTCTTGATATGCATCCGCTTTTTTAGATGATATATATTGAGGAACTTCAAGAAGCGGGACCGAATCGGGAAAAGATTCATCAATGCCTCCTATAGTTATAACTTTAAATGGAATCCTCAACATCTGAAGCAATTCTCTTCTTCTGGGAGATTTGCTTGCTAAGAATATTTTATAATCTTTTAAATTCGTGAGCATTTAGCTAAGGTTTAGGTATTGTTTAGAGAGCGGGATACTACCAGCCATAGGCTTCAGAGTCTGACAGCCAATGATCCTGCGCTTTCATGATTTGTTCAAGTAGGTCCCTGCCGCAACCGTATCCGCCTGAAAATCTGGATATGAATATGGATGATTCTTTGACTTCCCAACAGGCATCGAATGGAGAGGATGGGAGCCCGACATGTCGCATGCACTGAAGATCCGGTATGTCGTCTCCCATATATGCAACCTGTTCCGGCTGAAGTTTTTCTTTTTCCATCCATTTTAATAAGACCGGTAATTTTTTTGATGCCCCAACAAAGATGTCCGATATCCCGAGTGACCTAAAACGGGATTCGACCGCAATGGCTTTTCCTCCAGTTATAATAGCTATCTTATAACCTTTTTTAACGGCAAGCTGCAACGCATATCCATCTTTGATATTCGCCATTCGTCTTGGATATCCATCATCCCCTAATGGAATCGTCGAAGGAGACAGCACGCCATCTACATCGAAAGCGATCCCCTTTATCTTAGTCAAATCATAATTAATTGAGCTCATTTTTCAGATTTTGTTATTATGAGGTCTGACATAAGTCTATATATATCCTGTAGTTTGGGATTATCTGACAACATTTCTAAATGCTTTTCCAAAACCGGGTAATCCCTTCTTGCGGCAGGTCCTGTCTGGGCTTGCACCGGAGACAGACCGGAGAGCTTTGAAATTGTCTGCTTGAGAAGCGGGAGCAATACCTTGAAATCAATATTACCTCTGCTTAGTATATCTTGCGATATCCCCATGAGACAATTGGTGAAGTTGCAAGCAAAAACAGATGCGAGATGAAGTAGTTTTCTTTCTTCAGATCCAGCAATGTTTATGTTGGAAGAGATTGTCTGTGCGAGCCTCACTAACTTATCTTTGGTCTCGTCAGAATCAGCCTCAATAAAAAATGGTATTTCGGAATAGTCAAGTTCCAACCCTTTAGTGAATGTTTGTAGAGGGTAGAACACTCCCCATCCCTTAGCCGTATCCGACAAAACAGACATAGGCACTGACCCGGATGTGTGTGCGATTATATCTGAATGGTTCCTTATTTTATTCGCAACATTTTCAATCGCGCTGTCTTTGACTGCTATTATTGCAATGTCTGTATGGTCAGGGAGATTGTCTAATGTCCTCGGGTTGACCATGCATATGTTTGCAGTGGTTTCCAACGCCTTGAATATATGGCATGCCACATTGCCGCTGCCAATTATAGAGACGTGGATGGGTTTTGAATCGTTATGAATACTTTTTTTCATGATGCAAAAATAAGCAATTAAAGAGAACGCACAAAATATCTAAGAGAATGTTTGAATTTAACTTTATGAAATCTTTAAAGTCCTTTTCGGTCAATTTTGAGCTTTCGTTCTGTTATTATGGAATCCCATAACTCCATCTCTCAAACTCAAAAATTACTAGAAAATCGTCTCTAAATCTTAACATAAGTCAAATCCAAACATTCTCTAAGTATTTCAGTATTGTTCAATCAGACATGCCTTGTGCTTATTCCAAAATTTATGTACAAATAAATTGGGTTTTACTTATGGTTATCCAATAAAGTTGCCAGTCCCATTGTCATACGCAGGTTGATTTCCACGCAAGGGTTAATATCACCTTCGACTGTAGAAAACATATCGATGCCGACGGGTCCGTCGTATGACGGGGAAATAATAGAGTCGATAGCTATTTTTTGTGCATCTATCACATTCTGTCTCCAATGATTTGTGTGTCGTGATATCGATTGCCACAAAAATGCTTGCGATCCTATTATGTTTCCCTTATATCTTCCTTCCGGAGAGGTTTTAAACAGGGAGAGACCGAGAAACGTTGCCACTCCGTTTTTACAATACCATTCCGTTGCAAAATCGCAAGTGCGACGTCTTCCGATTTCTCCGATCACACTTCCCTGACGTCTTATGCAGCCGTTAATCCATGCTGTAATTGCATTGGGGCTCATACCTGCTGTGTTGATTACTCCTCGCCCAGAGCTACTCCATGGAGCTTTGAAGAAGGCACCGGGGTTTGATTCAAAAAAATCTGTGGCATCCTTTGTGGCATAAAATTCTTTTGCCGGGATTACATTTATGTCATCAAGATTTTGAGACAATATGGATTGAAAAGGGATTGTAGTGCGTCTGTGTGAAAGTTCCCTGATTTTGTCTATCTGGTCTTCGGTCTTAAGAAGATGCTGTCCAACTCCGGCAGTTAGAAGGGTTTTTAGAATTGAATGATTCCATCCCCATGGTCGGAATTTCAGATTGCCAGCCTCGGATTTGAAACGAGAGACAAAACCGGCGATCTGATTAAGCCTAATTATGCTAATGCTCTTGCTGACGGCAATCTCGAAATAGGGGCTTTCCCGCAATTGTTTGTCATCGATATGGTCAATTATAAGAATAGCATCTCTGTTTGAAGCATAACATGCCGGGAATAGCGCCATGGATTTTCTAAAGGACACTATTTGTGATGGGGGAGAGTAAATTCTCCTACCTAAAGCGAGGGCGAAATCAGTTTCCGGATTGAATATATGGACCGTCATTTCAAAAATACGAAAAAGCCGGAAAATAATTTCCCGGCTTAATTTTTTTCAAATTGAGTAAAATTATTTCTAAAATTCAATTTGATCAATCATCAAGGCGATCTCGCTCTTTGGCTGGATTCGCGAAATATAGTTTATGCTCTATATATTCCTGAGTCGCAATCAGAGTTGGTTTTGGAAGTTTTTCGTAGAAACGGGAAATCTCGATCTGCTCGCGGTTTTCAGAAACCTCTTCAAGGTTGTCGGTAGAAGCAAATTCCTGCAACTTCTTTTCCAGCTCTTTTTTCATCTCCACAGCAATCTGGTTGGCACGTTTGCCGATAATGCAAACGGTTTCGTAGACATTTCCTGTCTGTTCAGCCATGGCGATCATGTCGCGTGTCACGGTGTTGAGCGGCGCGTTTGTTTTTTTATAATCCATGATAGTGAATTATGGTTGTTGATAATTAATTCTGTATGGGTTATTCCTGCACATGCTTGCGTGCAATTTCATAGATATTGTCAGCCTCTTTGCGGTTTTTGGAATCAGGGTAGTTGTTGGTGAAAGAATAATACTCATCAATCACTTCTCTATAACGGTCAGCCTGTTTCTCTTCCACACTGAGACGTGCCTCTTGATATCTTGCCTTAAGAATCAGCATTTCAAAATCTTCGCGGAATTTTGAATATGGATAATTTTTAAGAGCGTTTTTAGAAGTTATGATTGCAGCCTCATAATTATTGCCAAGGAAATTTCCAAGGTTGTAATAAAGCTGGGCGTTCTGTAATTCCTTTAACGTCAGCTTGTCTTGCATCTCAAAAATCGCATTTTGAGCGATTGACACTCTGTCACTATTCGGGAAGTAATCAAGAAATCCTTGAAGTTCTTCAATCGCTTTGATCGTCTGAGACTGGTCGAGCTGAGGATCCGGGGAGTCAAGGTAATAACCATATCCGGAATAAAAACGAGCCAGCTCGGTGTATTTCCCATTGGGATATCTTGAATAATAAGTCTTGAAATACAAGCCGGAATTCAGGTAGTCTTTGCTCTCAAAATAAGACATCGCGAGAAGAAATAATGCTTCCTCCCCTTTAGGTCCACCTCGCAACGGGGTGTAGATAGTTTCAAGAACAGTAGATGCCTGATTAAAGTTACGTTTCTCAAAAGCACGTTTTGCAAAGTCGAACCTATAGTCCACATCCTTGCTTTTCAGCACTTTGTTGTATTCTCCGCATGATGCCATCATGAGGAGAATCGGTATGAAATATAAAAATTTACGCATTATACGCATTTAATTGACGCTTTGAAGCGCAAAGTTAATAAAATAATTTTGAATGATGAAATGGTCAATTAGGAAAATTTTGACTAACTTTGGGGTCTGAAACCGAAAAAACATAGCATTTGATGTTAAAAAATACAAAATCGGGAGTTGACGGTTTTATGGGCCGTCATCCAGTCTTGGCTAACATTGTCGTGATAATCCTTATAGCATTCCTTGGTATTTGGATTGTATTCCTTTGTCTTCAGCTCTTCACAAAGCATGGAGAGAGCGACATTGTCCCCGCGGTTGAAAACATGTCTTATACCCAAGCGGTAAAGACATTACATGAAAACGGGTTCAGGGTCGATATAAGAGACTCTATCTATAAGGAAGAGGTCAAACCAGGTTTCGTGATTGAACAGTTTCCGAAATCAGGTGCTCATGTGAAGCCGGGTAGAAAAGTATTCCTATATATAAATGCTGTGCATCCCAGAGAGGTTGTCATAGATGAAGACAACAACCCTGCGGAAGACGCATTGAGAGGATTTTCATTCCGTCAGGGGATGGCTCGTCTTGAAGAGCTTGGATTTAAAAATATCAAAGTGGTGAAGATTCTTGGCGACAATGACTGTATAGTAAAAATCACTGCCAACGGCAAAGTCGTCAAAAAGAAGGACAAGACCCCTGTGAATTCAAGGCTTGTTGTCGAGGTATATGACGGAAAGCTGGGAGAACTAAGGGATTCTCTCCAAAATGAGGAATACCTCCGTTATGTTTCAGAACCGGAAGATGGATACACAGATGATGACACCACAGATAATTATTCGGGAGTGCCTGATGGCGAAGACCCTGAAACAGAAGATCCGGAACCAATATATGTGCAATGATGGAGAATGTTAAGTTGGTGGATCCTAAGGAAATTATAGGAGAGGGTGTCGATGACACAGTAGACGAACCATCGTATGTCACTGAAGACGGAAGGGAAATGTATGAACATTTCCGTTTTATAGCCGACAGGGGGCAGCAGATGATCCGGGTCGATAAATTTTTGGTAGACCGGATGGAGAAGACATCGCGTAACCGTATTCAACAGGCTGCTGACGCGCAGTGTGTAATTGTAAACGGAAAGCCGGTAAAATCCAGCTATAAAGTCAAGCCGAATGATGTTGTCAGCATCGTGATGGATCGTCCGAGATATGAACTTGAGATCATTCCTGAAGACATACCGTTGAATATAGTCTATGAAGATGAAGATCTTCTTGTGGTTGACAAACCTGCCGGACTTGTGGTGCATCCCGGACATGGCAATTATACCGGTACCTTAGTCAATGCGCTTGCCTGGCACTTCAAGGACAATCCGAATTATGATGTGAGTGATCCTCGACTCGGACTTGTGCACAGGATAGATAAAGACACGTCAGGTCTTCTTGTGGTTGCGAAAACTCCTGAAGCCAAGACGCATCTCGGCAGCCAATTTTTTCATAAGACCACAAGAAGAGAATACGTAGCTGTGGTTTGGGGTGATTTTTTAGAAGCGGAAGGCACAATAGTCGGTAATATCGCACGAAATCCTAAAAATAAACTGCAGATGGCAGTCTTTGATGACCCTGAAATCGGGAAGCACGCTGTGACGCACTACAGGGTAATTGAAAGTTTCGGTTATGTCACGGTTGTGAAGTGCGTGCTTGAAACGGGACGGACCCATCAGATTCGTGTGCACATGTTGAGTAAAGGTCATCCGTTGTTTAATGACGCCCGTTATGGGGGAGACCGAATCTTGAAAGGCACCACATTTGCAAAATATAGGCAATTTGTAGAAAATTGTTTCCAAACCTGCCCTCGACAGGCATTGCACGCAAGAACACTTGGCTTTGTGCATCCGCGCACAGGAAAGGAGATGGATTTTGTATCCCCGGTGCCATCCGATATGACCTCATTGATTGAGAAATGGAGGAATTATCGTAAAAGCGACCTATAAATGGATGATGCCGAAAAATTTTAGTGAATATTGTTTTATTTTTAGGTTGTTTAGCATTACCTTTGCAAAAAGAAGCGATGAATGGTGCAAAAGCACATCGCGTCGCACTCATCGGAATCACGCCATTGAAAGAGGGGGATTCCGATATAAAAAATAGAGAAAAATGAGCCAACAGGAATATAATTTCAGTGACATAGCGCCTTACGATGATTCGGAATTCCATTCAAAAATGGAAAAACTCGTAAAGGAACCAGGATTTCTGCATGCCGTGAATTTCACGATGCCTTCGTCAGATGTGCCTGCACTGATTGATGAACTTCTTAAGATTCAGACAAAGGATGATTTTCAACAGCAAGTGATGTTCCCTTTTTTGGAGATGCTTGCGAAGACAACGACATCCGGAATTACGTTGGGAGGAGTGAAATATCTCAATCCCTCAATGAGTTATACATTTATTACAAATCACAGGGATATAGTTCTTGATGCATCGTTTCTTAATCTCGCATTTTTAAGGAAGGGATTCCCGACTTCAGAAGTTGCCATTGGCAACAACCTGTTGATTTTTGACTGGATTAATGATCTTGTGCGGCTCAATAAGAGTTTTATAGTAAAACGCAATACTGGTCTCCGCGAGGGTCTTGAGGCTGCAAAAAAATTATCGGCATATATCCATTATTGCATTCTTGAGAAGCGTGAGTCTGTATGGATCGCTCAAAGGGAAGGGAGAGCGAAAGACAGCAGTGACCACACTCAAGAATCCTTGATCAAAATGCTGTCAATCGCCGGACAGGGTCAATTTATTGATAAACTGAAGGAAATAAACCTGATGCCGGTGTCGATATCATACGAGTTTGATCCGAATGATTATTTAAAGGTAAGGGAGTTTCTTCTCAAAAGGAGGAACCCTGATTTTAAAAAGTCACAGCGAGATGATTTGTTTTCAATGGAGACCGGGTTGTTGCAGTTTAAAGGAAAGGTTCATTTTCAACTGACCCCAAGAATTAACAGCAAGCTTGATCAAATTGGCGACTTTGCCGACAATAATAAGGCTGCCAAACATGTCGGTTGTCTTATTGATCAGGCAATCCATCGAAGCTATGAGATATTTGAGATAAACTATATAGCTTTTGATCTCCTTCATAAGACGAATAGGTTCGAGCGGAAGTATACTCCTGAAAAGAAAGAAGAGATATTGGCTTATTTCAACAAGCAGCTCAATAAGGTTGATCTGACAGATATAACAGAAGAAGAGAGAGAGTACATGTGGGATATGATACTCACCATGTATGCAAATCCGCTTCGAAACAAACTCCGTTCTCTTCTTGGAGGTATGGAATAATTAATATATGTTTCGTTTGCTTCAGTTGAAGGATCTATGCTATGGTTTATAGTTGGGGAATAATTTGAGATTGACAACTAATGCCAATAAGAATGACTCTAAAGCAAATTTGCGAGACTTAAATATAAAAAAGATTAAGCCCTTATGAGAATACCGGTGCCCGCAGCCATATTTTTGTTTGTATTCAGTTTTCTGATTGATATATATATATACGCGGACGTATGTAATTCCACAAAAAGAAGAGGTTTGCGATCGTCATATGCTGTCAGCTCCCTTTTGTGTTGGGGATTGCTTGTGGTAATAATGTGTATGCCAAAACGGTCGGAAGATTCGGATATCCTTCCAATCATGTGGATGCTGTATACATATCTATCAATTTATATAGCAAAAGCGGGATATTTGTTATGTTCAGTTTTTGGGCGTCTGATCAAGGTTATATTTCGATCAAAATCAAAGAGGTATATTTCTCGCTTGACAGGGGTTGGTGTAGGTGTGGTCCTTTTTGTCTCAATGTGGTGGGGAGTGTTATACACAAGATATCATATTGAGGTAGTGCCTGTCGAGATTTCATCTGCTCAGATACCGGAATCTTTTAATGGATATAAAATAGCCCAGATAAGTGACCTTCATGTCGGGACATGGGGGAATGACACTACATTTATCTCAAATTTAGTAGATTCTGTCAACGCTTTACATCCGGATTTGATTGTTTTTACGGGAGATATAGTAAATCGCCGAACAAGTGAAGTGGAGCCTTTTGTCAAGCCTTTGTCTCGGTTGAAAGCGCCTGACGGCGTTATGTCGATTCTCGGCAATCATGATTATGGAGACTATATGGATTGGACTGACTTGAAAGACAGGGAAATCAATAATCAGGAATTGTTGGAGCATCAAAAGAGTATGGGATGGGATATTCTTAACAACGACAAAAGATTTATAGTGAGGGGCAACGACAGTATATTGGTTATAGGAGTAGAGAATTGGGGAGATCCTCCATTCCACACTTATGGAGATCTTGAACTTGCTTTGAGCTCATCACGGGATTCTACCTATCATCAGAATGATAACCTCTTTAAGATATTGCTTTCACATAATCCTGCTCATTGGGATAAGGAAGTGTCGCATCAGACCAATATAGGTCTGACCCTTTCCGGACACACCCATGCCATGCAGGTGGAAACAGAAATTTTCGGATGGAGATGGTCACCTGCCAAATACCGCTATGAACATTGGGGTGGATATTTTGAGAGATTAAATGACAATGGACAGCCTGTAAGACTATATGTCAATATCGGTGCGGGAGAAGTGGGTCTGCCCTCAAGATTATTCAGGGCTTATCCGGAAATCACACTATTGACACTTCATAATTAACTCAATCCCAAAACATGCAATCATCTCGTCATTCAGTGGTTTTAAGCCTCGGCTCAAATTGTGGAGACAGGGCTGACAATGTTTCCAAAGCAATGGAATGGCTAAAGACAACTATATTGACCGAAGCTGAATGTTCTCAAATATATGAGACAGCTCCGGTAGGTCATTCAGGTGTAAATTATATGAATGCCGTAGTGTCAGGTTGTTTTTCAGGTATTCTTGATTCTCTTGAAAAAGAATGTAAGGAGTATGAACTTGAGCACGGCAGGGATACTGAATCAAGGAGATTTAATCGGGTGCCGGTTGACATAGACATTGTAATCGCGGATGAGGAAATTATTCGTCCACGAGATTTCAAATGTTCTTTTTTTCAAAATGGATTCAGGCAATTGAGGTTATACGATTGCTATATGCATCCGACAGACCGATAGGTTATTCTATAATTGCCTGTATGTCATAGTATGTCATAGTATGACAAGATCAGTATTTTGAGGCCCTTCTGTATAAGAAAATACCAATTATCAAATATACAAGGTTAGGAATCTCCATTGCAATAAAAGGGGTGGTGAAGCCGGAAATGGCAAATGTGCTTGTTACGGTTGAAAACAATATGTAACTGAAGCTTAATCCCAGGCCTATACCGATATTCATGCCCATTCCTCCTTTTACTTTCCGAGAAGACAGCGACATGCCTATGAGAGTGAGAATAAATGCAGCTGCTGTAGATGCGATTCTTCTTTCCTTCTCTATTTCAAATGCTTTGATATTTGCCACCCCTCTCATTTTTTGCTTGTTGATATATTCCGACAATTGGGGAGTGGTCAAAGTTTCCCAGTCATTAGCAGAAATCATGAAATCTCGGGGTTCAAAAGGTATTATTGTATCAATTTTGGTGCCTTTACTAATGTTTTCTTTCATACCGTCGAAATCACGGATCATGTAGTCAGAAAGAATCCAGTGATACATTTTGGTGGTATCATAGCGTGCAGTCTGCGCTGTCATTCTCGACTCCAATTCCTTTCCATTGAATTTATCAAGGGAAAAACGATAGCCGGTTTTGTTGCGGTCTTCAAAGCGTCCGATGTATGCTACAACTCCCGGCGACACTTGAAGTTGCACGTTTGTATTGCTCTCCACTTTTTTGTTTTTTACATATTTATTAGTGTAAGCAATTCTTTTTACGTTGGTAGGAGGAATTATATAATTACTTAAAGCGAAAGTCAAAGCCGCAATTATAGCAGCCCCGATCATATATGGTCGCAGCAGACGTTTGAAACTGATACCACTTGACAGAATAGCTATGATTTCGGAATTGGCAGCCATTTTTGATGTGAAAAAAATGACAGCGATAAACACGAACAGAGGGATAAGCTGATTACCGAAGTAGGGTATGAACGATACGAAGTAATCAAATATCGTTTCCTTTAGAGGAGCATTCAGGAATGCATCCAGTTTTTCTGTGATGTCAAACATCACGATTACTGCAAGAAACAGCATGGTGGAGAGAAAGAAAGTTCCAAGAAATTTCTTTAATATATATAAGTCTATGATATATAGCATGAAAGGGCTCTTCCATTTTTTCTTGGTAGAGGGGGGTGTGGATATGGAGTCGGAGACAATGAGCTCTTCGGTTTCCAACCGGTTAATTTCGTTCAAGACTGTCCCGGTGTTGCGGATGTCATCCTTTTTCTCTTCTGTGCCTTGATTATTGCTGTCTGATGCTTTCATTATATGAAGACTGTTTTGTAAACCACCCGATTATAACCGTCTTGTCACTCGTTCCACCATATCAGTTTTCCACGTTTTGAAATCTCCGTCGATGATATGTTTTCTTGCCTCCTTCACGAGCCAGAGGTAGAATGCGAGATTATGGATGGATGCAATTTGCATGGCGAGCAGTTCCTGACTGACAAAGAGATGGCGAACATATGCCTTGGAATAGACATGGTCTACCCATGCTGAGCCGTTTTCATCAAGAGGGGAGTAGTCGTCTGCCCATTTTTTGTTGCGCATGTTCATGATTCCGTTGCTGGTGAAAAGCATACCGTTTCTTCCGTTTCGTGTGGGCATGACGCAGTCCATCATATCAACGCCACGGTCGATAGCTTCAAGAATATTGGCGGGTGTTCCCACTCCCATAAGATAACGGGGTTTGTCGGCAGGAAGGATTTCATTGACCACTTCGATCATTTCATACATTTTCTCAGTTGGTTCGCCCACGGCAAGCCCTCCGATAGCATTCCCTTCCGCACCAAGATCTGCGACATGCTTTGCGGCTTCCCTCCTTAATTCAGGATATACACATCCCTGTACGATGGGGAAAAATGTCTGTGTGTAACCATAGAGACCTTCGGTCTCGTTAAATCTTTTCCAGCCTCGTTCAAGCCAGCGCTGAGTGAGCGCGAGAGATTTTTTTGCATAATCGATGTCGGCAGTGCCGGGTGTGCACTCATCAAGCGCCATCATAATATCGGCGCCTATGACGCGCTGAATATCAACCACTCCTTCTGGAGTGAAAAGATGTTTTGAACCGTCTATATGGCTTCTGAACCAAGCCCCCTCTTCCTTGAGTTTTCTGTTGGAAGACAGTGAGAAAACTTGAAACCCGCCTGAATCTGTCAGAATAGGGCGTTCCCAACCATTGAATTTGTGAAGACCTCCGGCATTACGGAGAATGTCGAGACCCGGACGAAGATAGAGATGATAGGTGTTGCCCAAAATGATTTTGGCATCGATATCGTCTCTAAGTTCCCTCATGTGCACAGCTTTCACACTCCCTACTGTGCCTACCGGCATAAAAATAGGAGTCGGAATTTTACCGTGGTCAGTTGTGATTTCGCCAGCACGGGCGTTTGTGTCGGAAGAAGTTGCTTCTATTTTGAAATCCATTTGGCGGATAATGTTATATTTATCTTTCGCAAGCGAAAGTTAGATTATAATTTAATGCAAAGTTAGTTTAATCTGAGTTAAAACGCAAATATAGGGGGTATTCGTTAAATTAATTTAAGTTACGGATAATGAAGCCGGCTAAAATTATCATATTATTTTATTTTAGACGTTAGATAATTAAACATTATAAATCTAATCTGAACTAAATGAGAATAGCAGTTGCCGGAACAGGATATGTGGGGATGAGTATTGCCACACTTCTTGCACAGCATAATCAAGTGGTTGCAGTAGACATAATCCCTGACAAAGTTGAAAAAATAAACAGCCGTATTTCTCCTATACTTGATGATTATATAGAGAAATATCTCAAAGAAAAGGTGCTTGATCTTAAAGCAACGCTTGATGGAGCATCTGCATATAAGGATGCTGATTTTGTAGTGATAGCAGCGCCGACCAACTATGACTCCGTTACAAATTATTTCGATACACACAACATTGAAGATGTCATCGATCTTGTCCTTTCTGTCAATCCGGATGCCGTTATGGTTATAAAGTCCACTATTCCGGTCGGATATTGCAGGTCATTGTATGTGAAGTATGCAAATAAGGGGGTGAAAAAAATGAACCTGTTGTTTTCACCTGAATTTCTTAGGGAGAGTATGGCTTTATACGATAATCTTTATCCTTCAAGAATTATTGTAGGTGTCCCCAAGATGATGGAGAGCGGAGCGTCGGTTGAAGAAAATAATGCCATCAATCAGTTGGCAGACATTCCTTTCCTTGTAAAATCTGCACATGCATTTGCAGATTTGCTAAAGGAAGGGGCAATAAAGACTGATATCCCAACACTGTTTATGGGGCTGAAAGAGGCTGAGGCGGTAAAATTGTTTGCCAACACATATCTGGCGCTGAGAGTGAGTTATTTTAATGAACTCGACACATACGCGGAGATTAAGGGCCTTGATTCGCAAGCAATCATTGAAGGAATAGGGCTTGATCCCAGGATTGGCACTCATTATAACAATCCGTCGTTCGGTTACGGTGGTTACTGTCTGCCTAAAGATACCAAACAATTGCTTGCCAATTATGCAGACGTGCCTCAAAACATGATGTCGGCAATAGTGGAAAGCAATAGAACAAGAAAAGATTTTATTGCTGACCAGGTGTTGCGCCTTGCCGGATGGTATGGGTATACACATGCCAATACTTATGGGAAGGCTGCTGAGGAGGAGTGTATCATAGGCGTATACCGGCTGACTATGAAATCAAATTCTGATAATTTCCGTCAATCCTCCATTCAGGGTGTTATGAAGCGTATCAAGGCTAAAGGGGCGACAGTGATTATTTATGAACCCACTCTTGAAGACGGAAGCACTTTCTTTGGCAGTAAAGTGGTCAATGATCTTGTTGAATTTAAACGAATATCCAAGGCGGTGATAGCGAATAGATATGATTCGTGTCTTGACGATGTGGCTGATAAGGTTTATACGCGAGACCTTTTCAGAAGAGACTGAGTCGTAATAGCAATCAGTAATTGGCAATTATAATTTGGTAATTTGAGGTTGGCGATTATGGATAATAAAATGGGAGATAACGGACATATGCCATTATCTCCCATTAAGTTTTGTTATTGAGATTTATTTTTTATATGCCTGACGATATCCTTGTGTTTTGTTCCAGCTTCCGCGAGTGAAGTCCGGGAAAGCAACGGGGGCAGACCCGTTTTCAATAGATATGGCGCTAAGTGGAGCCATGGCACTCCATTCAGCCAGGTCATAAACATCCATATCAAGAGGAAGACCGTTGCGGAGACAATAGACAAGGCGATAATCCATAATGAAGTCCATACCACCGTGTCCTCCTACCTCTTTTGCGAGATTTCCAACTTCCGTGATAATGGGATGGGTATATTTCTCTGTGAGAGCTGCCTGTTGCTCATCTGATAGCCAGCTATGCACATTCAGGTTTTCATGATCCGGGATAACTGTCGAATCCATCTGTTCCGGTTCGAAAGCATAGCCTGCTTTGGGATATTTATTGGCAAAACCCTTTGTGCCGGTGAGCTGATACATTCTGGAGTATGGGCGTGGATTCATGACATCATGCTGAATATGGATAGTCTTTCCATTTTCAGTTCGCATCATAGTCATGGTGTGGTCTCCGTTGGCGAAAGATTCGGGTTCTTTCCCGGTGTTTTCTTTTATTATAGCCGGACCGGTGACAGCTTTTGTATCCATGGCTACAATAGTGTTAATCTTGTCACCACGATGGATATCCAGAAGTTGGCAGGCGGGTCCTAATCCATGAGTCGGATACACGTCGCCGCGATGCTCTTGATTGAAGTCAAGACGCCAGTTATTCCAGTATTCACCCCAGAATTCTTTGAGATTGTGGATATAGCTTCCTTCGGCGTGAAGTATTTCACCGAAAAGACCCTGTTGCGCCATGTTGAGAGTGTTGAGTTCGAAGAAATCGTAGACACAGTTCTCAAGCATCATACAATGCTTGCGGGTCTTTTCAGAAGTGTTGACGAGATCCCATATTTCCTCAAGTGTTGTCGCTGCGGGAACTTCAATTGCCACATGCTTCCCATTTTCCATTGCGTACAATCCCATGGGGGCATGGCTTTTCCAATCGGTGGCTATGTATATAAGGTCTATATCATCTCTTTCAACGAGCTGTTTCCATGAGTCTTGAGAACCATAATATCCGGCTGCCCTTGCAACACCTCTGTTGTCAAGCATTTTTTGAGTTGCCTCAACTCTTGCGGAATCGATGTCGCATAATGCTACGATTTTTGCGCCGGGGATATACGTGAAACGTTCAACTGCGTCAGGACCTCTCATACCAAGCCCGATAAATCCGACACGCACGGTATCGAGAGGTTCGGCGGCAAAACCGATCATGTCGGTCTGTCCGGCTGGACGTTCGGGAACAACAGTTTCAATCACGGCAGACTGTGGCGCTTTTTCACTGCAGGCTGTCATTAGCCCTGCAGCTACGACGCCAAATAATAGTTTGTCGGTTAGTTTCATTTTAAAAAAAGTTTTATTATGGATCCGAGCCGCAGATGGATAAACAACGTTGGCTGTCGGAAAATTATAAGGTTATGTTGCAAATTTAATACATTTGAAACATTTGTGCAACTTTTTTAGGTAGCCGTTACAGAAGTGATGAAATTTTTTATTGCTATTCGTGTCACATAACAGGCTGTCGTGCGTATATTAGTCAGAACAGCGATAATAATGGATAATAAAAACTTGACACAGACATATCTTAAACTGAGGAGGCGGCTGAAATGCATGGCATCGTCTATCCTTAAAAATGAGGAAGATGCAGATGATGCTTTACAGGAGGCATTTTGTAGACTTCTAATGCGGAAAGAAGATACCGATACCTCTTTAGCCGACGGCATGGCGGTGGTGGCTGTGAAAAGGATTTGTATAAGTTATTTGCGTAAGCGAAGTGTGAGGATTTCAGAATCGATAGATGAGTCCGTGTCGAAACTGGAGGCTCCTGCCGATCCGCTTTGGGAGAATGAGGAGATAAAGGATCTGACGAGGTCGTTGATGTCGAAATTGTCTCCCATGCAAAAATCTGTTTTTGATCTCGTGACTGAGGGGATGGACTATGATATCATATCCATGCGTCTTGGCATTACGGAAGAGGCGGTGAGGCAGAATATTTGTAGGGCTCGTAAAATTTTAAGAAATGAATACAAAAGATTTCAATAGTTTTAGGCAAGTTTTTTCTAATGAAGAGATAGAACAGCTCTGCTCTTTATATATGGAAGGGAATCTTGATATGGAGGAAGAGAAGGCTTTGGCAAAGATTCTTGCCAGTTCTACATACTCCGGAGAAATTGTTGAAGAAACATTGTTTTTGATGGGTATGTCTGCGTCTGAATCCTATCTGATTAAAGAAGATGCAGATGTCCGAAACAAAAGGAATGCCGTAAAATTTGGCATAGCTCGGTCGTTGTTTAATATACTTAAAACGAGTGCAGCTGCCGTATGTGTAGTCTTTGCGGTCTCCATGATTTGGAATTATTTTAATCCATCGCATATCTGCGATGAACCAGTCTATGAGGTTTATGCAGACGGCAAGAAAATATCCGATCCGGAACAATGCAGGCTGATGGCATTGATGTCTTATGAAAAAAGCCAACGGTTTATTGCTGAGATGAAAGCGATCCAAAACGAAAAGTTGGTGGATTTTGAGAAAAAAAAGATGGATGCAGATAACAAATTTAAGGAGATGCAAACATATTTAAGAGAAATAAACTAAAACCTATTTATATGAAAAGATTTTTAATAGTATTGTTTGCCGCCGTTTCAATGAACATGGCGATGGATGCCCAAACCAATGATTTGGTGACAGTGCTGCTGAATCCTAAAGAATCAGTGGATAATACCGACGAGGGGGAAGGGAGAATCGGGAACGATGATCTTGCGTATTTTGATGAGAATACCCCAGAAAATAAAAAGGGTAGGAGCAAGTCAGTTTCAAAGTCAGTCAGTACTTCAAACGGAAAGACCGTGTCTACCACGTCCACTACTGTTTCCGGTGAGGGGGTTATAAATGTTGAGTCTCTTGCTGTGTTTGAATTGTTTGGAGATAAATATAAGCGTGCCAAAGGTTGTACTCTTACTGTGATTGACAAAAACACTAGAAAGTTTCGTAGTCTTGAGGTCTCAGATAATGCGGAAGTGACAAAAGAAATCAGGCGTCTGATAAATATCGACAAGAAAAAGGCTACAAACATAACTGAAACATATACGGAAAATTCTGATAATATTATCATGAATTTTGGAGGTATAAGTGTCGGCTTTGATGATTACATTAATAAAAAGGGGTGTAATATATTTATTAGCTGGTAATTTTATATTATGATGAAACATAGATGTGCAGCTCCCGGCTCCGGGAATTGCACTTCTATGTTTCTTTTATTGTTTTGAGAAGTAGCTTTTCAGTTTCTTGGTTCCGGCTTTCCCGAGGATGAGCAATGCTGAATATTGACATGTCTTGGCAAGACCGAAAAATATGACCCACAAAACGCCTTTGGCTTCAAGAGAAATAGGCAGAAGCATCTGCGCGAATGAAACAGCATAGCAGACTACGCATACCCCCGCAACAATTATCCCGGTCTTGAAGGACAATCCATTGAGCCATTGTTTTATCTTGTAAAAGTTACCCATCAACAGATAAATATAAAACCCTTTCCTTTTGAATCCAATCTAACACACCATATGCGGTTGTTAGATGACGCCGCAATAAATTTTTGAATTTTGGAGTTGGATTCATAACTCTTTTGCTTGGAATAAAAAGAGATTTATTTGCAAAAATAGTAATTATAATCCGGATTTAGTCATTTACCCCAAAAAAGTTTATAACCCGTTTATTGGAGGTAATCTGTAAAGGTTTATAAAAATGCGGATATGTATAGAATGAGGCGGCATGTCGGGTTGCGACGTGCCGCCTCATTCTAAGACCCCATTCCCCAATATTTGTTAACGCTGGGGCGGTCAAGCGTTAACAAATATTGGGGAATGGGGTCTTAAGTATTGATAAATCAGAAATTGAATTTTTCGAGAGTAAGTGTGGCTATCTCTTTCAATTTCGGAACGAGCTCTTTGAAATGAGGAGATGCCATGTGCGCTTCCAGATCCTTTTCTGACGCCCATGTCTCGCAAATCATCATATGGTTGTCTACTGTAACAGACTCAAAAATGTCGTAGGCTATGCATCCCTTGTCATGCAGGGATTTCTCTACAAGTTCGGTAGCTACGAATTTCAGTGCATCTTTCTTCTGCACATCCTCTATAAGGAGGAATACATTTAGTCGTATCATATTAATAATGTTTTTAAGAGGATGTTTGCTTTAACATTATGAAATCTTTATATCTCTTTCACGGTCAAATTCAGGCTTCAGTTCAGTCATTATTAAACCACATAACCCCTTCACTAAATCAAGACATTGGCTCGAAAATCTTCTCTAAATATCAACATAAGCCAAAGCAAACATCCACCAAGATTAAAATTAATGATTCAACTTTCGCAAGCGAAAGTTGAGGGCTATGAGGTTAAAATATTAATCTCCAATTGTGGAAAGATATCCGTTTCCATTGGATATTATGTATAAATGCAAGTCTTTAATCCCTTAACCCTTATGTGAACCTGCGAAACTTAAAGAAATAATATTTGACATCTTGAATGTCGCGAGGTAAGAAAGAAAAACGGTGCGTGGATAGAGACGCACCGTTTTTCGTTAATGTCAGTTTGCTGATTTATTATTTCACCTCTTCAAACTCTACATCTTCGGCACCGCCGTTTCCGTTATTGTCGTTGTGAGGTGCGCTTGCACCGGGTTGGGGGCCTGCCTGAGGACCTGCCTGCTGAGCGTTGGCAATATCCTGAGCTGCAGCCTGGAATGCATCCTGGACAGCTTTTTCTGCAGAGTCGATGTCTTCTACAAGCTGATTCTTGTGAATCTCTTTCAGACGATCGATTGCAGACTGGATTGCAGCTTTCTTGTCTGCAGGTATCTTGTCGCCAAGTTCATCAAGCTGTTTCTGGCTCTGGAATACAACAGAGTCGGCACGATTAAGTTTGTCGATTCTTTCCTTTGCCTTCTTGTCAGCCTCTTCGTTAGCCTTAGCTTCGTCGCGCATACGCTGGATTTCAGCATCGCTCAAGCCGCTTGATGCCTCGATTCTGATAGACTGCTCTTTGCCGGTAGCCTTATCTTTTGCGGAAACATTAAGGATGCCGTTTGCGTCAACCTCAAAAGTGACTTCAATCTGCGGCACGCCACGCGGAGCCGGTGCTATTCCGGCAAGATTAAATTCGCCGAGAAGCTTGTCGTCTGCAGCCATAGGACGTTCGCCCTGAAGCACGCGGATTGTAACTTCCGGCTGGTTGTCGGCTGCAGTGGAGAATGTTTCGCTCTTGCGTGTAGGAATAGTGGTGTTAGCTTCGATAAGCTTTGTCATTACGCCGCCGAGAGTCTCGATGCCGATAGACAATGGCACTACGTCAAGAAGAAGCACGTCTTTAACATCACCGCTGAGCACGCCGCCTTGGATAGCTGCGCCAATAGCCACGACTTCATCAGGGTTGACACCCTTGTTGGGCTCTTTGCCGAAAATCTCTTTCACCTTTTCCTGAATAGCCGGTATACGGGTCGAGCCGCCCACGAGGATAACTTCGTCAATCTGGGAAGCGGAATAACCAGCGTCTTTAAGAGCGTTCAAACAAGGTTCTTTCACAGCGTCGATCAGTTTTGAAGCAAGCTGTTCGAATTTTGCACGAGTGAGTGTCTTCACGAGGTGCTTCGGACCGGATGCGGTAGCTGTGATATAAGGAAGGTTGATTTCTGTAGATGAAGAGCTTGAAAGCTCGATTTTTGCTTTTTCGGCGGCTTCCTTAAGACGCTGCATTGCCATAGGATCCTGACGGAGGTCAACACCTTCGTCATTCTTGAATTCATCAGCGAGCCAGTCGATGATCACATGGTCGAAGTCGTCGCCGCCAAGGTGAGTGTCACCGTTGGTTGACTTAACTTCGAATACGCCGTCGCCAAGTTCAAGGATAGAGATATCGAATGTGCCGCCGCCAAGGTCGAATACGGCTATTTTTTGTTCTTTGTCTGATTTGTCAAGACCATATGCAAGAGCTGCGGCGGTAGGTTCGTTGACGATACGGCGAACCTTCAGACCTGCGATCTCACCGGCTTCTTTAGTTGCCTGGCGCTGAGAGTCATCGAAGTAGGCAGGGACAGTGATCACCGCTTCTGTAACTTCTTGACCAAGGTAATCTTCTGCGGTCTTCTTCATCTTCTGAAGAATCATTGCAGAAATTTCTTGTGGAGTATAGTCTCTGCCGTCGATGTCGACTTTAGGCATATTGTTCTGGCAAACCACTTTGTAAGGCACGCGTTTGATCTCATCTTGCACTTTGTCGCAAGATTCGCCCATGAAACGCTTGATAGAATAGATTGTACGGGTGGGATTGGTGATTGCCTGACGTTTAGCAGGGTCTCCAACTTTACGCTCTCCGCCGTCGACAAACGCCACTACGGAAGGAGTGGTGTTACGACCTTCGTTATTAGGAATTACAACTGGGTCTTTACCTTCGAGCACTGCAACGCAGCTGTTGGTGGTGCCCAAGTCAATACCAATGATTTTTGCCATAATGTTGTCTATATTTTAGAGTTTTATAATATTAAAATTACACTTTAGGACAATAAAGTGACAGCAGGCTATAAAATAAACAGATGCAGTCACTCTGAAGGCTCGACATAAGGCCGTTGGATTTGGCTGCATATTGAACCCCGACTAATTGTCCACTCAACTAATAAACAAATGGCGTGCTAAAAGTTTCAATTCCGTGAAAATTTTTAATTAAAAAATGTAATTGTATGATATTGTAATTGTTGTGAACAATGAGAGGATCAATAATATCTGTGACAATTCTGGCAAAAAATGACTGAACTGTCATTTCTAATATGCCAAATGGTATCAAAAAACAATATTGTCCTAAATAATTTTTGAGTGCTACTCAACGTGCAGAGGCATCAGCCTTTGCAAAAATGACATCAGAGT
>CAMTMX010000054.1 GCA_947073495.1 uncultured Porphyromonadaceae bacterium | reverse complement strand
AACCGCATTGCTCCCTCACTGCGCGAACACATCTGCACGACGCTTGACCGCCACAGCGTTAACAAATATTGGGGAATGGGGTCTTAGGGTTGTATTATGTGGGTGAGGCTTGAATATAGGGTGCATTTGGTTAATTTATGATTTTTATGTTAAAAAACATATCTGAAAATTTGTAATTTTTAAATTTATAAAATAATTTTGGCGCAACTTAATGACTTAATTATTTTTCTTTTTTGTGGCTTAATGACATCATGAATGCGATTCGGATGAAAAAATGCCATATTATCAGTACCTGTACTCTCTGTCTTTAGATGATGAAAAATATGAAATTCCAATTCAAAAGGAATTAAAATCATAAAATAAAGATAGGGTTGTATTTAATGTAAGACCGGTTTCAGATGGATCCGGTCTTATATTGTGTTGGCAGCCTTTTAAAGAAGTGCGAAGGTTATGAGGTTAGATGGCAATGAATTATCTGAAGAATATGAGCTGTCGACCCACGGACAAAATCAATACCAATCGACTGATAAGATTCAATAGTAGTACATTATTATGTCATTGTTGTGTATTTTTGTATCAAAATAGTTGATTGAATAAACAGGCACAGAAATTTGTGCTATATTTGTGAAAAATTTAAAATCATGAAACTTGATAAAATTCTTATTTCTTCTTTTTTATTAACCGCATTGTGTGCACAAGGTGGGGTTATTGACAGTCCTTCCGGGAAATTGAAAGTGATGACTTCTATTGCAGATGGAGGTATGCCTGTTTATTCTGTCATTCTTGACGGAAAAACTGTTATAGACAAGGCTCCGTTAGGACTTATCACGGATTTTGCCGACCTTTCAAAAGGTTTGAAGGAAACTGATGTGAAGATGGGTGTGACAAAACGTGAATACACCCAAGACAAGATTAAGAAAAGTAAAATAAGTGTTTCCGCCACTAATGCTTTAGTGAAGTATGAAGGAGAGGAGGGGAAACGACTTGATATGGAATGGCATGTGGCTGATGACGGGGTTGCATTCAGGTATCGGGTTCCCAGACAGAACGGTAAAGGGTCGATGGTGGTGAAGGAGGAGAAAAGTTCATTCAGCTTTCCTGAAGGGACAACCACATTCCTAACTTCCCAGTCTGATCCGATGATAGGGTGGAAGCGAACTAAGCCGAGCTATGAAGAGTATTATGTGGTAGATGCCCCCATGGATCAAAAGTCGGAATATGGAAGAGGTTATACTTTCCCCGCATTATTCAAGACTCCTGACGGGGTGTGGGCTCTTTTGACAGAAACCGGGGTTGACGGATATTATTGTGGTTCTCATCTTAGCGATTTTGAAAACGGACGATACACGATAGCGTTCCCTATGGAGGAGGAAAACAACGGTAACGGCAGTGCCGCTCCGGGTGTGGCGTTGCCGGGAGGCACTCCCTGGAGAGTGATGGCGGTAGCCGACAATCTTGCCCCGATAGTGGAGACAACTCTTCCCTGGGATCTTGTGGAACCTAAATATGCAACATCCCGTCCGGCACGTGCGGCAAAAGGGACATGGAGCTGGATTCTCTGGCAAGACGGAAGTATAAACTATGACGATCAGAAAACATATATCGATTTCGCGTCTGAAATGGGTTATGACAATGTCTTGATCGACAACTGGTGGGACAACAATATCGGGGAAAAGAGGATGGAGGAGCTTATCAAGTATGCTCACTCTAAAGGGGTGAACCCGATTCTGTGGTATTCGTCGTCCGGCCACTGGAACGACATCGAGCAAGGTCCGGTCAACAGGATGGATCGTCCTATCGAAAGAAAGAAATGGATGAAATGGATGCGCGATAACGGGGTGGACGCCATAAAGGTTGATTTCTTCGGTGGCGACAAGCAGGAGACGATGCGTCTGTATGAGGATATCTTGAGCGATGCCGCCGACTATGGAATTGATGTCGTATTTCATGGTTGCACGCTTCCGAGAGGATGGGAGAGGATGTATCCCAATTTCGTAGGTTCAGAGGCGGTGCTGGCTTCAGAAAATATGATATTCGACCAGAAGTTCTGTGACAAGGAGGCTCTGCATGCAACTCTTCATCCGTTTATCCGCAATTCCGCGGCAATCATGGAATACGGAGGCTCTTTCCTCAATAAGAGAATGAACAAGGGTAATGACGGAGGAAATGTGCGGCGCACAAGCGATGCATTCCAGCTTGCCGTAGCCGTGTTGTTCCAGAATCCGGTTCAGAACTTTGCGTTGGCTCCAAACAATCTTACTGACGCGCCCACCGTAGCATTGGATTTCATGAAGAATGTCCCGACAACATGGGATGATACTAAATATATTGCCGGATATCCCGGTCAGTATGCAGTTGTGGCTCGCCGACATGGCGATACATGGTATGTTTCAGGTGTCAGCAATCTTGAAAAACCTGTGAAACTTGATCTTTCTTTGCCGATATTTGGGAAAGGCACAAAGCTGCAGATGATCAACGATGACAAGAAAGGGGAGCCTGTGAAGACAGAAATCACAGTAAAGAATCCGGAAAAGGTGACTGTAACCTTGAATCCGGCTTCCGGATTCGTTCTTCAGAACTAATTGGATTGTATCTCAAAAAAATAAAATCGGCATCCTGGCTTTAGTGAGGATGCCGATTTTATTTTTTGAGATTATACAAATTATTATTTACCCATGAGTTCTTTGAGCTTGTCGAAGAAGGCGGGATCGTGTCCGACTGTGATATTGGCGATTTTCCCTTCAGGATTGATGATCGCTTTTGTCGGGAAACCGGAGACCGCATAATCGTCAAGTACTGTGGTGGTTTCCGGATTGTAGACATTTACCCATGGAAGTTCGTATTTTGCTACGCCTGCTTTCCATTTTTCTTGATCTTCACGGCAGTCCACGCCGATGATCTCGAGTTCTCCCTTATACTTTTCGTATGCTTCCTTCAGCTCAGGGAATCCCTTGATACACCAGGGGCACCAGCTTCCCCAGAAGTCAAGAATCACCCATTTCCCTTTGAAATCGGAAAGGCTCACCATTTTGCCATTGAGGTCTTCAAGAGTGAAGTTTGGAGCATCAACGTCTCCTGATGATAGTTCTTTGAGCTTACGTTCCTTGGCAAGGCTCTGTTGCACCATTTCATTCTGACGCTGAACAAGAGGATAGACAGCAGAGGTCTTAGCCCTTTCACCGAGATGTTCATACGCATTGTCGAAATCTTCACCCTGAAGATTCATGATTGCGATACATGATGCAGTAGAGGTGGGATTCTCTTCGATAAAGTCTTTAATCGCCTCAATATAATCTGAGTAGATTTCCTGCATTTTTTGACGGTCGGGATTTTCAGATGAGGATATTGCAGACATCTGTTCGGCAAACGGAGATTCGATTTCATCAATCTTGTTCATGT
The DNA here is from genome assembly GCA_947073495.1 of uncultured Porphyromonadaceae bacterium. Lineage (GTDB taxonomy): Bacteria > Bacteroidota > Bacteroidia > Bacteroidales > Muribaculaceae > Lepagella. The sequence continues at coordinate 19,259 of CAMTMX010000054.1, read as the reverse complement.
CGTCAGCAAGCGCGGAACCGGACATTTTATAATTGAGCGGTTCTACCGATGATACTTCAATAACCACATTATCTCCGGGCACGGCATATAAGCGAATGTATTTTTTCTCGCCTGCATTTATTTGAAAACTGTAACCCCCGTTGTCGCCGCCTATAGGAATTACGGCGGAATTATCCGTCACGGCAATGCTGTCGCTGACAGTGCCACGTTCCGCCCTGCTCTTGGCGTTGGCAAGATTCGGTATGGTCGTGTAGTTGTAGTCAAGGGATCTGATGCCGGCGTTTTCAGGGAGTTTGACAGTGATGTCAGCCATTGTCGGCAAAGTGCCGGCTGCAAGCATGCAGAGTCCGGCTGCTAATAATTTTTTCATATTGTAAAGTTTAAGATCTTCAAGGAAGTTGTTTATTCTATCTAACGTTTGTCTTTTGATATTATTTGGTTCAAAAGATTCATGAACTGATAATTTTTCAGTCCCCACTTGGGAGCGACTACCATATCGGGCGGACTTTGGGCGAGAAACCGTTCGATCACAATTCTATCCGGCACGATGCGGACAATCTCGGCACAAAGATCCAGATACTCTTCAAGCGAGAATGGTGTCATTTCCGCCATGCCGTTTCTCCATTCCTCATATAAGGGAGTGCCTTTCAGAATCTGAAGCTGGTGAAGTTTTAGTGTGTCGATAGGCAGGCTGCACGCATTTGCGACATTTAGCAGTATCTGTTCCCTGTTTTCTCCCGGTAGTCCGGCAATCAGATGCAGCCCGCACCGGATTCCATTATTGGAAGCGCGGTTGACGGCATCCTTCACGTCTTTCCATGAATGATGACGGTTTATGATCCTGAGAGTCTCATCCGACGAGGTTTCGGCACCTATTTCAAGAAACACAGGCTTTTGCCTGTTTAAATCCGCAAGCAATCCGATTACATTGTCCGGCAGTGTGTCGGGGCGCGTGCCGATGACGAGTCCGACCACTCCTTCGCAGTCTATGGCTTCCCGATACAAGCTTTCAAGGGCTTCAATGTTTCGTCCGTGAGTATTGGTGTATGACTGGAAATATGCCAGATATTTCATTTCCGGATATTTCCTGGCAAAAAAAGCTTTCCCTTCCTCAATCTGAAGCGATACGCTTTTCCTTGTCATGCAGTAAGCAGGAGAAAAAGAATCGTTTCGGCAATACGAACAACCGCCTGTCCCTATAGTTCCGTCGCGGTTGGGACAAGAAAACCCGGCGTTGACAGAGATTTTCTGCACTTTGACGCCGGGAAAGATATTGTTGAGATATTCTGAATAAGAAATCATACGAGATAGTCTGCGATCACAAGAGCCGCCATGGCTTTCACAACATGAACAGCGCGCACGGCAACACAAGGATCGTGTCGACCGGCGGGGTTCAATACAGTGGCATTTCCATTGATGTCGACGGTGTCGATAGGTTTTAGCAAAGTCGGAGTCGGTTTGAATGCGACAGAGAAAAAGACAGGCATTCCGTTGGATATACCCCCCTGTATGCCACCGCTGAAATTAGTGGATGTTTTCAGCAGATCTCCTTCATTCTCAGAAGCAACAAACTTATCGGCGGTATCGCTTCCAAACGAAGATGAAGCCCGGAAACCGATGCCATATTCAAATCCTTTTGCAGCATTTATACTCATCATCGCTGCTGCAAGAGCCGCATGGAGTTTATCAGCCACCGGATTTCCGATTCCTGCGGGGAGTCCTGTAATCAGGCAGCTTACCCGTCCACCGACACTGTCTCCCGCCTTTTTCGTCTCCTTTACAAACTCTTCCATAGCGAGCCTGATGTCGTGGTTGACTTCCAGTCTGAAAGGATTCTCAGGGTTTGTCATCAGTCCGTCGAATATATTTCCGGCGGTGACAGGACCTACTTGAGTGAGAGCCGATTGTATTGTGATTCCTTTTGATTCCAGCCATTGAGCCGCCAAGGCGCCTGCAACAACCCAATTAACAGTTTCCCTTGCACTTGAACGACCTCCGCCACGATGATCGCGGATTCCGTAACGCTTTATGTAGGTGTAGTCTGCATGATTGGGACGATACACTTTTGCCATCTCGTCATAGTCAGATGAATGATGGTCGGAATTTCTGACAATAAAACCGATAGGTGTGCCGAGAGTTACCCCTTCGGGGGATATACCGGATAGAAATTCGGGAGTGTCGGTCTCGTTGCGGGCTGTTACAAGTGGAGAAGATCCCGGTCGTCGCTTGGCTATTTCCGTAAGCAGCGCATCAAAATCAATCTTGAAACCGGCAGGGAAACCGTCGATCACGCCCCCCATTGCAGGACCGTGACTTTCTCCAAAAGTGGTCAGTGTGAGATTCTTTCCAAAAGTATTCATTGAACTGTGACGATATCTGCAAATGAAGCATCCGCCGCTTTTGCAAGATCTAAGGGTGATAATTTAAGTTGAAGTCCACGCTTTCCGGCACTAACATAAATGAAAGGGAAATTTTGGGCATCCTCACTGATGAAAGTGGGGTAGTGTTTCTTCATTCCGATCGACGTGCATCCTCCTCTTATATATCCAGTGAGGGGAAGCAGTTCTTTCATGGCAATCATCTCCACCTTTTTATTGCCGGAGACTTTTGCCGCTTTTTTCAAGTCGACTTCCCGGTTGCCGGCAACAACACAGACGATGATCCCGGTCTTGTCGCCCCTAAGCACGAGGGTCTTGAATACCTGTTCGATCGGTTCCCCAAGTTCCTCGGCCACATGATCTGCAGCCAGATTGTCAGGGTCGACCGTATATTCGACCAGCTCATATTTTATTTTGAGCCGGTCGAGTATTCTTGCCGCGTTGGTTTTCTCGCTCATATCGGTTTGATCACTTATCCATTGTCACGAGGAGTTCCTCGTTGTTTCTTGTCATCTCCATGCGTTTTTTGATGAATTCCATTGCTTCGAGAGAATTCATGTCAGCAAGATAGTTCCTAAGCACCCACATACGGTTGAGGGTCTCTTGAGGAAGCAACAGATCGTCGCGGCGAGTAGAGGAAGCGATGATATCGACAGCAGGGAATATGCGCTTGTTTGAAAGCTTGCGGTCGAGCTGGAGTTCCATGTTGCCGGTGCCTTTGAATTCTTCGAAGATCACTTCGTCCATCTTTGATGAAGTTTCGGTTAGCGCAGTGGCGATGATTGTCAAGGAACCTCCATTTTCAATGTTACGGGCAGCACCGAAGAACCTCTTGGGTCGCTGAAGGGCATTCGCGTCGACACCACCTGAAAGGATTTTGCCGGATGCAGGAGAAACAGTATTGAAAGCACGTGCAAGACGGGTGATCGAGTCAAGCATTATCACTACATCATGTCCGCATTCCACCAGACGTTTAGCTTTTTCAAGAACGATATTGGCAATTTTTACATGGCGCTCTGCCGGTTCGTCGAAAGTGGACGCTATCACTTCTGCGTTGACACTACGAGCCATGTCAGTGACTTCCTCAGGACGTTCGTCGATAAGAAGCATTATAATATATGTCTCCGGATGGTTTTCGGATATGGCATTAGCTATGTCTTTGAGCAGGATAGTCTTACCAGTTTTCGGGGGAGCCACGATAAGTGCACGCTGACCTTTGCCGATGGGAGAGAACATATCGACGACACGGGTCGAGATATTGGCGTATCGTCCTTTTGTAATTTCAAATTTTTCATCAGGGAAAAGTGGTACGAGATGTTCGAAGGGGACACGGTCGCGCACAATTTCTGGAGAGAGTCCGTTGATGGAGAGAACTTTTACAAGGGGGTAATATTTGTCACCCTCACGAGGAGGACGAATTGAAGCCTCGACAACATCCCCAGTCTTTAGCCCATATTCCTTGATTTGGTTTTGAGATACATACACATCGTCGGGGCTACTTAGGTAATTGTAGTCTCCGGAACGTAGGAATCCGAATCCTTCTGGCATCACCTCAAGCACTCCGTATGCGTTGAGGATACCGGAAAGGTCATACTCTTCAGGTTGTGGAGCCACAGCAACATTGAATCCCTGACGTTGCATTCTTTGCATTTTTTTCAGCTGGTTTTTCTGCTGTTTTGAAAGAGGCTGCTGGGAAGTCGCTCCAGGTTCGCGCATCTGTATTGGTTGAGCCTGCGGCGTAGGCAAGGCTGCCTCTTCCGCTACTGGAGCCGATGCTGTGCGGGTCTCTTTTGTAGCGTCACGATGACCTCTCGGGGTGAAAGTTTTCCCTTTGGAAGGAGTGAAGAATGAAGTGAGCGACAGTCCTTCGGTCTGCCCCGGCTTTTGGTTTCTTGGCGTAAAAACCTTTAATTTGGGGCGCTGTTCCTCTTGGGCATCTGTATCTTGAGATTGGGATTCTTCAACAGAATGGTCTGCAGAATTGTCCTCATTTACAGGCGTATTCTCTTTATCTGTAGACAATAATTCCGGAGTCTTCTCGAATTCCTCCTTGTATTGAGGTTCCTCTTTGACTTGAATAGCAGGAGTTTCCGGAGTGTTGATTGTATCCATGGCTGTAGACTCCTGATTCTGTGTGACGTTGTCTGCCTGTAAGTCTTGATTATTGTTTGCAGGTTTTCTTCCTTTTTTCTTGACTTGGGGGGCAGCCTCTGCAACTGTGTTCATGTCTTCCTGAGGGAGCTGATTTTTAGGTTTTCTGCCCCTTCTTTTAGGTGCAGGAAGTTCATCAGGTATAAGAAGTTCGAAATTGTTTTGCAAAGAAACTTCGTTTTCAGATGCTTCTTGTTCAGATGATTGTACATCAGTTTTTTCCGCAGTCGTATTTTCTGCAGCCTTTTTGTTTTTTTTCTGACGGGGTTCTTTTGTCTTTGCGTTTTTTTTCTTCTCTCCATTTTTAGAGACGATGTCTTTAGCCGAAGATTCTGCCTGTTGGTCAAGAATAGCTTCGATAAATTCATCGCGCGATGCGGAAGTCGCTTTTTTTATACCCATAGATTCAGCGGTTTCTCTAATTTGGGCATCGTCCATGGTCTCAAAGTCGTTGATGTGGAACATAAAAATGAATTATGTTATAGGATTATTGTCGTCATCAGTCTTTAATGCTGCACAACATGCATGCACAAAATGAACCTTATACGAGGAGAAAGGTAATAAAACTGATGAGGAAATTATATTTTTAAGAAAAGGTGGAATAATCGTTCAGTTTCATCTGTGTTGTCCGTTATCATACAACGATAACGAGTATTAGATAAAATAAAAATAAGATCAAGGAACGATATTCCTGAATGCGCCCGGAATCTCTGGCGCCATGAAATATAGTGCAAATTTAGAAAAAAATTCTAAATAGTACAAACTTTAAACAATTAAATGTGGTAAAAGTTTAACGTCAATGGGTTAACGATACTATTTTGTCGGTTTATAGCGTGTCGGACAAATGCACGACCTGCTTGGACGTCACTCAACTTTCGTTTTGCGAAAGTTGAGTGATGTCGTTATCGTGGATTCAGAAACAGATGTCCGTTTTGAAGGGTAAGAGAGCCTTTTCTCAGTATCCATGTCTTTTTGTCAGGTTTGTTTGCCCGAATTGCGCTGATAACTTCAGAGGCGGTTGTGGTGAACGGTAACAGGGGTTCTATGAATCGTCTGACAAGAAGTTCCGGATCAGGGAAATTTATGATTTTTGAAGAGGCGAGAGGTTTGCCTTCTTCAGGTAGATTATCGGATACCATTTTTTGCACCACTTTATTTTCACTTCTGAGCAGGGCTATTGACCTGTCAAGAGCTTTGTCAAAACCGGACCACCGTTTCCTGAGCATAGGGAAAATTTCGTTGCGGAGATAGTTTCGCCGGTAGTCACTCGACAGATTTGACGAATCTGTTATAAATTGCAAATTTTTTTCTTCAAGATATTCCTCAATATCTTTGCGATGAAAATTGAGTAGCGGTCGCCATATCTTGCCGTTGTCCGGAAGCATGCCTTTAAGTCCGGTTGTGCCTGACCCTCTCATAAGATTAAGGAAAAGCGTTTCTATATTGTCGTCGGCATTATGACCGGTGACTATTCTGTCGGCTTGAAGCTCCTCTGCAATTTTGAAAAACCATTCGTAGCGAAGAGACCTGCATGCCATTTCTGTTGAGGTCCCTTTGTTGTCAGACATGTATTTTTCAACATCGAAGTCTTTGACAAGCAATTCCACTTCCATGGAGTTGCAAATTCTTTCTACATGCCGCTGATCCCTCATACTTTCTTCTCCTCTAAGATGAAAGTTGCAGTGTAATGCAGTCAGCTTTGCCCGGGTGGCTGACAATGCACTGAGGAGAGCTACACTGTCGGCACCTCCGCTGACGGTGACTATCAGATTTGAGAAATTATTTTCGGCAATAGCCCTCCGAAAATATAATTCAATAATATTTAACTTTTCTTTTGATGAAGACATGGTGCGAAATTAAGAAAAAAATCATAACTTTGTATTGAAGGATAGAAAAAATAATTATTCAGAACTCTAAATAACTAAAATAAATCAAATTATGGCAAAAGAATGGATTTGTACCATCTGCGGATATGTAGCAGAAGGTGAAGAGGCACCAGCCAAATGTCCTCAGTGTGGAGCCCCCGCTTCAAAATTCAAAGAACTTGACCAGACAGCACTTCTCAAGTTTGTCACAGAGCATGAAATCGGCGTGGCAAAAGACTGCGACGAGGAAATGAAGAAAGATCTCAACAATCATTTTGTAGGCGAGTGCACAGAAGTAGGTATGTATCTTGCAATGTCTCGTCAGGCAGATCGCGAAGGTTATCCGGAAGTTGCTGAAGCTTTCAAGCGTTATGCATGGGAAGAGGCTGAACATGCAGCAAAGTTTGCCGAGCTTCTTGGTGAAATGGTATGGGATACAAAGACCAATCTTGAGAAGCGTATGCACGCTGAAGCCGGTGCAAATGCCGACAAGATGCGTATCGCTAAAAATGCCAAGGCTCAGAATCTTGACGCTATTCACGACACTGTTCATGAGATGGCTAAGGATGAAGCTCGTCACGGTCAGGGCTTTGCCGGTCTTTATAACCGTTATTTCGGAAAGAAGTAAGAAATATAGGAAGATAAATTTAATGCGCGGGACATTGTCAAAACTGTCCCGCGCATTGTTTTTAATCCCAAAGTCAACAAAGATTTGGGGAACGGTGTCCTAATATGTCACTTTGTCAAGGATGCCTTTTAAATGAGCGATAGCTACACCATAGTTTGTCATTGGCACGTTTGCTTCCTTGGCTTTTTCGATGCGACTCATAACCATTTTGCGGTTGAACATACAGCTTCCGCAATGAATGATGAGGTCGTATACGCCAAGATTTTCGGGAAAATCTTTCCCTGACACTATCTCAATCTTCATTCCGTCGCCATATCTTTTTTTTAGCATCGCGGGGATTTTCACTCTTCCTATGTCTTCAGATGCGGGTGCATGTGAACATGCCTCCGCTATCAGAATCCGGCTTTTGCCATTGAGTTCCGTTATTTTTTTTGCACTTTTCACGAAAAAATCGATGTCTCCCTTATATGCTGCCATCAATATGGAAAATGAAGTCAGCCTGACGCCTTTCGGTATGATCTGCTCGACAGAATCAAATACCTGAGAGTCTGTAATCACGAGGTCGGGGAGCGAAGTCAATTGCGACAATGCGTTTTCAAGATTGTCGGGAGTGGCGGTAAGTGCAGTGCATCCACGGTCAAGCAAAGCCCTGATTGTCTGTGATTGAGGAAGGATAAGCCTCCCTTTCGGGGCTTGTTTGTCTTGAGGCATAACGAGCAATACAAGATCACCTTTTTTTACCAATGCACCCAACAGATCGCGCGATGTGAAATCGGAAGGAATAGCCCGGATTATAGCTTCGATGAGAGAGTCTCTGCCTTTGCGATGGAGAGCATCTACATGCACATCGGCACTATAAGAGCGGTGGATATCACATTTATTTGCCACCTTAACAAATGGGATTCCTTTGTTTTTTAATTTTGAAATCCATTCTGATTCGGTTTCCTCGTGTTCTCCTATGAGCAACAGCGCAAGGTCTGCCTGTTCAAGCGACTTCCCGGTCAGATCCACACGATCTTTTCCCAATAGGGATGTGTCGTCAAATCCGGCGGTGTCGACAAGAATTGAAGCGCCGACATGTGGCAATTCAATAGCGTGTCTCACCGGATCGGTGGTAGTGCCCGCCAGATCAGACACCAACGACACGCTTTGATCGGCAAGCATATTTATCAGCGAAGACTTCCCTGAATTGCATGCACCTAAAATTATAATGTTTAGTCTTTCCGATTGAGGTGTCTTATTCATAATTTAAAAATTAAAATCCCTTTCGCCTTTGTGGATTCTTGCAAGATATTCCATAGTCAAAGATTTTACTTTTTCGTGAGGAATCTCTTTGACTTGATTCTCAATCAGGTTCACTCCTATTTTTAGAGTCTGGGGTGAGGCATAGTCATTAAGATATTCAGCCAATGTCAGCAATGCATTAGGTGCACAACAGTTGGCTATCTGTCCGTTCTTTACAAGCGACATGAAACGGTCTCCGGTCCTTCCCTGACGGTAACATGCCGTGCAGAAACTTGGAATATGATTTGTGGAGATAAGCCAACCGACCACTTCGTCAAGGGTGCGATTGTCGGAAATGTCAAACTGTGCTGAACAGTTTTCTTCAGGTTTATTATCGGCATATCCTCCGACTGATGTCTTTGATCCTCCGCTTATTTGGGAAATGCCAAGATCCAAGACTTTGGCTCTCACGGCAGGACTCTCACGTGTCGAAATAATCAGTCCTGTGTAGGGCACGGCGAGCCTGAGCACGGCGACAATGCGACAGAATAGGTCATCGCTGATTGAGTCGGGGAAATCATCTGTGGAGATATCGTCGGCAGGACATATGCGGGGCACGCTTATCGTGTGAGGTCCGACTCCAAAGCGGGCCTCAAGATGTTCAGCGTGCATCAGAAGCCCGATAAAGTCGTAACGGTAAGTGTTTAATCCGTAGAGCACACCAAGACCGACATCGTCAATCCCTCCAAGCATAGCGCGGTCCATTGCTTCGGTATGCCAGTTGTAATCGCTTTTGGGTCCGTAAGGATGAAGGCGTTCATAATTCTCTTTATGATACGTTTCTTGGAATAGAATATATGTGCCGATTTTAGCATCGTGGAGGCGACGGTAATTATCTGTAGTGGTAGCCGCGATGTTGACGTTAACACGCCTGATAGCTCCGTTGCGATGCTTTACGGAATATATTGTGTCTATAGATTCAAGAATATATTCAAGAGGGTTGTTGCGAGGATCTTCCCCTGCTTCGATAGCAAGACGCTTATGCCCCATGTCTTGCAGGGCGATGACTTCACGTCGTATTTGTTCCTGGGTCAGTTTTATTCTCGGAATTGTCTTGTTTTTAAGATGATACGGACAATACACACATCCGTTGACACAATGGTTGGAAAGGTATAACGGTGCGAACATCACTATACGGTTTCCATAAAACCTATGCTTGATTTCGTTGGCAAGACGGAAAATCCTGTCAACTATTTCAGGATTCTCGCATTGAAGAAGAGTGGCGGCTTCACGATGAGAGAGTCCCTTTGCCATCGAGGCTTTATCAAGAAGAGAGTTTATATAGTCGATATCTGCAGATTTTTCATCAGCAAATACTATAGAATCGAGTATCTCATTGTGGTCGATAAATTCGGTTGCCACATTGGAACTTGGATTATACATCAGAATAGTCTCCTTTTTCAGTTGTGATGTAGAGGTTGTTTTTTGCAAGTTGAGATGAAAGAGCCTTCAGTCCTTCAGCAGATTCAGCCCCGAAAGCTGCCTTGTTGTCGTATAAGGAATATTGATTTCTCATGTCCGGTGGTGAAAGATTGGGCATCACCACATTGGCGCCTGCGAGCAATCCGAGACATCTCCCGTTTTCGTGGAGCGTAGCGAGAGCAGTGGTCGAAGGTATGTTTGCATGAGGAAACATCAACCTGAGAATTGATATGATTCTCAAAGTCAAGTCAAGATCTCCAGCCCGATAAGAGGAGAATGGTGTCAAGGAATGGGGCAGGAAGGGTCCGATGCCGATCATTTCAGGTTTAAGATCTCTCATAAACAGAAGATCTTCAGCGATGTTGTCAAGGGTCTGAAAAGGAGAGCCGACTATTATTCCGGTTCCTGTCTGATAACCGAGCTGTTTAAGGGTGTCAAGACAACGGAGTCTGTTGTCTCTTGACATTTCATCGGGATGTAGCCTTGAGTAGTGGGCAGGATTGATTGTCTCGTGTCGCAACAGATACCTGGTTGCCCCTGCATCCCGAAACATCTTAAGGGAATAGTCGTCCCATTCTCCAAGCGACAGGGTGATAGCCGAGTCGGGATAGCGATCGTGAATGGCTGAAACCAGATTCGTCACCTTTTCTGCTGTAATTGCCGGGTTTTCTCCCCCTTGAAGCACGAATGTACGGAACCCCATATCATGCCCTGTCTTGCAACATCCAAGAATTTCATCGTCTGTAAGGGTGTAGCGTTTAAGAATTCTGTTGTCTTTCCTCAGACCGCAATAAAGGCAGTTGTTGCGGCAGACATTTGTGATTTCTATAAGACCGCGTATCCTTACTTTTCGTCCGAAAGTCCGGTCTGTCACTTCCCGGGCGCGTTGTTTAAGATATAAGGCTTCGTCAGGCAACAGATTGCCTGACAAAAGCCTTAAAAAATCAGAGTGCCCGAGAATGTGATCTTGTTCGAGCTTATCTATGAGTTCAATGGGGTTCAATACGTCTTCAGCTGCTTTTTGAGTTCTTTGTCAAAACGTCGCTTCCCCTCAGTGCCCACTATGGCGGAACTGGGTCCCGTGATGCATCCTCCTTCGCACGCCATCACTTCAATAAATTTTCCAGGAGCTCTTTTCATTTTTGCGTAAGAAGAGAGAAGGGCGATGTTTCTCTTGTCGAGATTGGCAATGCTAATGTCGTTTATCTCCTTAAGTCTCTCTTCATCGAGCTTAAGATATGATTTTACCGCTCCGGCGACACCTCCGGCGGCTGCAAAACCATGGGCTTCCCTTACAGAGACGAAAGAAGGCATCTGTGGTTCAGCCTGGGGAATCTGCAGATCATAGGCATCAAATATAGAGGCAATCTCCTCGAAAGTCATGACATAGTCCACAAGGTTGTGTCGGCGAGCCTCTTTTCGTTTCGCCACACATGGACCGACAAATACAACCCTGGCATCAGGATGTTGTTCTTTGACGATTTTAGCAGTGTAATACATCGGAGACTCTGTCGACGAGATGAATGGTTTTATTTCGGGGATGTGCTTCTCTGCAAGCTCTATATATGCAGGGCAACATGATGTGGTCATAAACGGCTGTCCTTCTTCAAGTTTTTCAAGAAGTTCGCCGGCTTCGTTTCTGACAGTCTCCATGGCTCCCTGCGCTACTTCGACAACACGGTCGAAACCGATAAGGCGGAATGCTCCATAGACGTTTTCAGGCGCAGCGTCAAATTGCCCGAGTATTGAAGGCGCAACGATTGCGATAACTTTTTCACCGCGTTTTATTGCATTAAGCACGTCGAATGCCTGTGATATTTCGAAAATAGCTCCAAACGGGCAGGCGTTCATACACTTGCCACAATAGATACATTTGGATTCATCGATATGCTCAATACCTGATTCGTCTTTTGATATCGCTTTCACCGGGCAGGCTTCTTCGCATGGGACCGGAATATATACAATTGCATGATATGGGCAGCTTTTATGGCAAATACCACAGCTGATACATTTGTCGTGGTCAATTTTTGCCTTTCCTGTCTCAGAGTCAATATGTACCGCACCTTTGGGACAATTATGGATGCAACTGCGCGCCACACATCCGCGGCAGAGTGATGTCACTTCATAGTTCGTGTGCACACAAGAGGAACATGCCTCATCAATAACACACATGATGTTGTTTTTTACATCATTGGAGTCCTTTCTGCCGAGAGCTAATCTGACATATTCCGAAAGAGGAGTCATCTCATCGGTCTCATCGGTCATGTCAAGACCGAGCAGCGGAAGTGATTTGTATCTCCACACCGCACGTTCCTTATGGATGCAACAACGTCCGGGATGTTTGGAGCCTTTGGGACTCAGTTCAATAGGTAGCCTGTTGATTTTTTCTTCAAGAGATTCTTCTTTCCATAGCTTGACAAGCTCTGTAAGCAAGCGATGGCGAACAATCATGATGTTGTTTTTTATTGCCATATAGATTGAATTATGGACATTGAGTATGAATACTCCAGGTTAGCGGATGCAAAATTACATACAATTTTGCAATTTTGCACAAATTTTTACAGATAATTTAAATTTTGGCAATTAAAACAACCTTATAAAAGGGGACTGTTGGGGTAAAATATGGATTTTTGATAATATGATGACTATTTTAAACGCTCAAAAAATTCATCTTTTTTTGATTCAGACACGGGTATATAGGTTTTCCCGAATACGATTCTATTTCTTTCCACAATTTCAATTCTGTTGAGATTGACTATAAAAGAACGGTGGACACGCATGAATCTGTCTGACGGAAGAATCTCTTCCAACTCACGTAGGCTCATAAGGCTGCTTACCGGCTCACCTTCCGAACGATAGAAGATAACGCGGTCTTTTTGCACTTCGATATATTTTATGGAATCAAGTCTCATCTGCACAAGGCGATAGTCTGCTTTGACGGTAAGCATTTCAGGAGAAGATTTAGATGTGGATTCGTATGCCCTGCGCATGGATTGCCATTCAAATGCTTTACCCACTGATTTGACAAATTCCTGGTAGCTGACCGGTTTCAGGAGATAGTCGAGAGCATTAACTTTGAATCCATGCAGAGCATAGTTCTCGTATGCCGTTATGTATATGATCCGGGTATGAGATGGAATAAGTGCAGCGAATTCGATTCCGTTGAGCATAGGCATGTTGATGTCAAGGAAGACAAGGTCTAAGTTTCCTCCAATCACTGTTTTTACAGCCTCTGCAGCCGATTCGAAACATCCTTCAAGGGAAAGCCCCGGTGTCTTGTCGACATAGCTTTTTATCAATTCGCGTGCGAGCGGTTCGTCGTCTATTATCACACACTTTATATTTCCGTCCATATTGCAAAAAAAATCGATTAAATTGTGTAAGAATGAAGCTTAACCGATGACTTCATTATATTGTATTTAACGGATGGAGAGCACAGAGTAGTATTTTGATCTTAGCAGTGAAGATATTGTCTGACCTGTCAAGACTAAATACGTGCGATTCAGGATATAGCAATTTCAATTGGCGTTCGACATTGGTTAGCCCCACGCCTGATTCCGTCATAGGCTGTGTTGAATTGGCATTGTCTGCGGCACATGAGTTTCTGACACAACACGCCACCCATTCACCGTCAACACGGATGTCGATGTTTATGAATCCGCCGTTTCCATTGTTGGTGGTATGTTTGAAAGCGTTTTCAACCAAAGTGAGAAACAAAAGGGGGGCTATGGATAATCCTTCAGTATTTGAGAGGGATATATTGCAGCCAAGTTTTATTGAACCGCTTAACCTTAGTTTCATGAGTTCCACATAATCAGAGATGAACTGAATCTCTTTAATAAGTGGCACATAGGCTGATGCTGCATCGTAGATCATGAATCTCAACATGCTGCTCAAGTCATGGAGAGCCTTTTGTGCACGTTCAGGGGAGATGGCGATTAGCGCATAGATATTATTCAATGAATTGAATAGAAAGTGGGGGTTCAATTGAGCCTTCAGGCTTTTCAGCTCGATTTGTTGTCTTTCCGCATCGAGTTCGAGTTCGCGTCTTCGCATGTTTTCATGTTCTTTTGAAAGGCGTAAAGCGTATGCAAGAGCGGTGGCGAGTATCATCATGATTCCGTCGCGGATGATAAACTTGACATAACTCATGAGATATTGCCATATTGACAGTTGCTGATGGACGAGGTGACGAGGGCGAGGGAGCCCGCCATGAGATTCGAACCAAATTGGCACAAGCGAGCACGCCAGTAGAATCAATAGTATATTTGATAGAAAGAAGATAATCTTCCTGTCATTTTTGAAAAGAGTGACAGGCACGAGCCAAAAATAGTTTATGCAAAAAATGGCGGTGTAGAGGGTCGCCATTATGATGCTCATAAGAGTCCATCCCCATGGTTCGTCACCTTTGCTCAAGATGGCGAGCATAGAAGGAAAATAGAACAACAGGAACGACAACAGTATAACTGTAGCCGTCCCTGCAAAATTAGACCTAACCTTTATGTTATTCATATCTTATCGCTTCAATAGGATCGAGATTTGACGCCTTGGCTGCCGGATAAAATCCGAATATAATGCCTATTGCCGTACATACCACAAACGAGAGTATCACGGAACTTGGATCTATCTGCACGGGCCAATGCGCGAAAAGTTTTATCATCCATGTGGCTATGGCACCCGTCAGAATCCCAAGGATTCCCCCGGTCACAGAAATGATAATGGCTTCAATAAGGAATTGAGTCATTATGTCTTTTCCTGTGGCTCCGATGCTCATGCGCAGACCTATCTCGCGGGTCCGTTCTGTCACACTCACAATCATGATGTTCATGATGCCTATACCTCCGACAAGGAGGGAAATGCCAGCCACACAGGCAAGAAGCACCGTCATCATTGAAGATGTGGAAGATATCATCTGTGCGAGTTCCTGCATGGAACGGATCGTGAAGTTATCTTCCTGGTCTTCACGGAGTTTATGTTGGGTGCGGAGAATGTCTGTGATTTCCTCGATTGTCTCTTCAGTGCGGTTTTCATCTATTGCAGACGCCTGGATGCCTTGGAGATAATCTATGGCAAGCATACGTTTCATCACAGTAGTATAGGGCACGAGGGCGAGATCATCCTGATCCTGTCCCATTGTGTTGTAGCCTTTCTCATCAAGCACTCCGATAACTGTGAGTGGTATCGACCCAAAGCGGACCACTTTACCGATCGGGTCAGAGCCGTCGGGGAAAAGATTGTCTACGAGTGTCTTTCCTAAAATGCATACCTTTGCCGCCGTCTTGACATCAGCTTCAGTAAACATTTCTCCTTCGGCAACCTTGCGTTGTCTGATGTCGAGATATTGGGTGTTGACCCCTTGTGCCTGCGAAGGGTAGTTGTTGTTGCCGTTTACCCATTGTCCTGACGATGATACGGTGGGGGTTATATGCGCAATGCCAGTAGCCTGACTGACGATGGCTTCATAGTCGGCAGGTTTTAATGTCTGCATGTCGTCGCTGCTTTGGCGGACTCCACCTCTTCTCTCTGCTCCGGGCATGATCATGATCATATTGCTGCCCATTTCAGAGATCTGAGCCTTGATGGAGTTTTTGGAACCCTGTCCGATTGCAAGCATGGCTATGACCGCCCCGACGCCGATTATGACGCCGAGCATCGTAAGAAAACAACGCATCTTGTTGTTGCCAAGAGCCTTTATGGCAATTTTGAATAGATTCTGGATATTCATAGCTGTCAATCGTTTTCTTCGGGAAGATTACGGTAAACTTCTTCAGCCGACTTTATGTCGCTGTTATATTCGTCACTCACGATATGCCCGTCGCGCAACATGATGTTGCGTGAGGAATATAATGCGATTTCCGGATTGTGAGTCACAAAGATAATAGTTTTTCCCTCTTTATACAACCTTTGGAAGAGTGTCAGGATGGAAAATGATGTCCGAGTGTCGAGGTTGCCGGTAGCTTCGTCTGCAAGAATGATCACCGGATTGTTGACCAATGCTCTCGCAATCGCCACACGTTGCTGCTGTCCGCCCGACATCTGGTTGCTCTTGTGGAAAAGACGCTCACCGAGACCGACTTCCCTGAGACACTTTTCAGCGCGTTCGGATCGTTCCTTGGCGCTTACAGATGAATTGTAGAGGAGCGGAAGCTCCACGTTCTCAAGGGCTGTGGTCTTGGGAAGAAGATTATAGTTCTGGAATATAAAACCTATTTTACGATTGCGGATCCTTGCACGCTCGTTCTTCCCCATACCTTTGACGGCGATGCCGTCAAGGTAGTATTCTCCGGAGGTTGGTGTGTCAAGGCATCCCAATGTGTTGAGAAGTGTGGATTTACCTGATCCGGATGTTCCCATTATGGTGACGAACTCACCTTCATAGATTGTAAACGAAACTCCACGAAGAGCTTTGACAGTCTCGTCTCCGACTTTGAAATAGCGTTTAAGATTCTCTATTTTTATTATCTCTTTTGCCATTTTCACTGTTTTTTGTTTTTGTTTGCACCCGGTGGTTTCGGCATGAATGGATTTTCCTCTCCTTGTTTGGGTTGGGTGTTGCCGGCTATTTGATTATATTGCAGCGCCACTTTATCCCCGGGTTTCAAGCCGCTTGTCACCTGCTGATATATGCTGTTTGCGACTCCGAGTTCTACAGCTGTCTGAACCAGCTTGCCATCTCTTTCAACCCATACGGAATGCTTTGCATTCTCAGACAAAGGAACCGGAACAGGGAGGTGTTTAGAATCTTCCTCTGATTGCATGGGCTGAAATTTTAAGGCCTTAAGAGGAATGGCTGTCACGTTGTCAAGCTCAAGAGTGTAGATTGTCAGATTCGCCGTCATGCCGGGAATCAGTTTCTGATCCGGATTTGGCGCGCCGACAATAACTTCGTAGGTCACGACATTGTTGGTGGTTGTAGGGTTTATACGGACTTGGGTGACTGTGCCCGTGAATGTGTCGTCAGGATAAGAATCAACGGTGAAGGTTACGTGTTGTCCAACTTTAACCTGACCTATATCCGCCTCATCTACAGCACCGACCACCTGCATATTGTCGAGGTCGGCAATCACATACAGGTTTGCAACATTCATACTTGACACGACTGTCTGACCGACTTCCACTTCCCTCGAGACGACTATGCCGTCGATAGGGGAATAGATTTCTGCATAGTTTAGGTTTTTGGCGGCACGCACGCGGTCTGCCTGTGTTTTTTCGTAGCTTAGGCGAGCCACATCAAAATCTTTCTGCGATGTCTGGAATTCATAGTCGGAGATAAGTTGCTCATCGTGGAGCGTCTTGTCGCGTTCAAAGTTCTTTTTGGCATATTCGTAGGTTGCCTTTGCTGATGCCATAGAAGCGTCGGCGCTTTTTAATTCGCTGTCAAGTAGGGTTTTCTCGATTTCAGCTAATAGCTGACCTTTCTCCACATGGTCGTTGAAGTCTACGTAGAGTTTATCTATGATGCCGGTGACCTGGGTGCCGACATCAACAGAAGTGACAGATTCCATAGTGCCTGTAGCCGTGACTATTTCCGACATAGACGTGGTTTCAACAGTGTAAGTTTCCAGTTCCATTTTTTGTTTTTCGGAACATGAAGTTGCAGCAAAAACAAAAGCTGCAGCAGGAATAAAGTTGATATATCTCATGTGTTTTGAATTATCAGATTTGTAATCTTGTTATTTCCAATTGATAGCAGATGAATTTATAATTAATTATTTAAGTTTCGCAAGCTTACTTAAGGTTTGAAGGTTAAGGGGTTAAAGGGTTATATTTACACATGATCTTTAAAGAAACCTAAAATCTATCCACAATTGTAGATTAACCTTTTAACCTTATAACCTCATAACCCTCAACTTTCGCATGCGAAAGTTGAATTAATTATCAATTATCCATTATCAATTCTTTCAGGGCACCGCGACTTCCTGGGTGGCATAATAATTGATGGTTTTATTGGCGAGGATCGCCATATATTTGCTTTGAAGCAACTCAAGTTTGGCATTCAGTAGATTGTTGTGTGCCGTAAGCAGTTCAAGCGGGTTTACGAGTCCCAATTCAAACTGACGGTTAGTGAGATCGTCAGTGAGTTGGGTTGCCTCCAGTTGGGTCAATCCTGACGTGTATTTCGCTCTTGCGTTGTTGGCATCGATATAAAGGCTTTCGATCGTTTGCGAAAGATCGTCAAGAAGATTCTTTTTCGTAAGATCATATTCAAGTTCTGCAAGTTTGGCTTTTGCCACAGCTCTTTTAGTGGAGTTTCCGTCATAAATCGGAATAGACAGGTTTAATCCCACCCTTTCTCCAAAATTATGCCCCATCTGGTTTCCCCAGCCGTCGCCTCCGGAGGTGTATGAAGTGCCTAACCCGCCGGTCAAGGATATTGTCGGGAGATTTCCGGCTTTTGCAATCTTCACGTCATTAGCGTAGATCTCTTTGTTTAGTTCATTGCTCTTTATTCCGGGAAGCCATGCCGCTGCAATGTCGTAAACCTCGGTCATCGATGGGAGGATTGACAAAACGTCGGTGTCGGGGAAACTTACATCGGCTATGTTAAGATTATAGTCGAGCCCTAATTCGAGAATCTTTTTGAGGCTCATTTTTGCACTTTCGTAATTGTTTTTTGCCTGCACGAGATTGTAGGAATCCTGAGCCTTCTGACTTTCGATCTGGGCATAGTCCACCTTTGATGTCCTGCCTGATTCCATAAGCCGTCGGGCACGTTCAGTCTGGCTTGTACTTACTTCGAGAGTTTGTTCAGCTATAGTGACTGCTTCACCGGCGTACATTATATTAAGATAAGCCTGAAGAATTCCCAATTTCAATGTCTTTATTACGTCATCACCGGCAAGTTGCTGTTGCTTGCGCAAAATCTTGGAAGATTCCAGGCGATACTTTCTGACATTCCCTTCCCATACAGTCCAGTTCGCATTGATATCATATGTGCTCCCGTAGACGTTTCCGTTTCTATTGTCACCGGGGGAAGGATAATTGTTGAAAGACTGGGAAGTGGAAAAACCGACAGTAGGCAGCCAAGCATCTTTTGCGGAATAAATATCTTGATCAGCCTGAAGGATGTTTAGAATTGTCCGTCGGATATCCGTACTATTAGTTGTGGCCCATTTTATACAGTCGTTGAATGTCCAAGAATCAGGAATCTGCATTTCGGGCTCTGCAGTCACATCGTCGACCGAGAGTGGAGTGGCGCTTTCTTGAGCCACAGAATGTACCGGAGTCAGGGATGTTGACAGCAGTAGAAGCCAATATGAAGTCTTGCAATTCATTGAATGATTGTTTGAGATTTTTTACCTGTGCAAAATTATTAATGAACAAGATGAACAACAAGCAAAATCGGCATATAGCTTTTAATGAAGTGTAGAATGTGAAAATTAAAGGATGAAATAGGATTTAAGTACTTTTTGAGTTAAAATCTGTTAACAAATGGATAAGTATATATATTTGTTTATAAATTTGTTGTAAAAATCTAAGAAACTGTTTAAATTTATTTGTCGAAGGAATTGAGAGGATTTGTCGAGCAGA
>CAMTMX010000053.1 GCA_947073495.1 uncultured Porphyromonadaceae bacterium | reverse complement strand
TTGCTCCCTCACTGCGCGAACACATCTGCACGACGCTTGACCGCCCCAGCGTTAACAAATATTGGGGAATGGGGTCTAAATTTAGAATTTAAACAATTTCTAAATCTCATCATTCATCATAATCTTTTTTTATCTCACTATTATTAACAGAGAAAGAGGCATTTTTAACTTGGCTGCGAAGCCTGCCGAAAGAATAACTGATGCCAAGTCCAAAATATGCATGGAAAGTACGGTTCCATGATCTTGAATAATAATTCTCGGTTTCGGTAGTGGATTCCCTTTTATACCATACGGGCACAAAAGACGATGCTTCGACCGAAACATTCAATGCTCCTGAAAAGAATGATTTATAAAGACTCAGTCCATAACTGAAATTGGAGGCTCCCCTCCCCTGCAACATGACAGAAGACGAATTGAAATAGGCGTTAGCGTCAAGAAACAAGCCCCACGGAAGTTCCTGTTCACAACGACCAGTTACATTCCATTGCCAACCGGAGTTTTTCGTGTTTATCGCAGAAGCACGATAATCTATCCATGAAATTCCCGTTGAAAAGCGGAGAAATGTTTTAGGAAATAATCTTCCTGATGTATATCCACCGAAATTATATGATCGTCTTAACCCGATGTTTCCAAAAGTGCGGTTGAGTAATCCTTCTGACATGAATACACGCGACAATATCACATCATCTGTCAGTGCATAAGACAAATATATACTTGTATAAAACTTACCTATGTCCCTACTCATCCTGAATTGAAGATCATGAGATTTCTGTGGCTTCAGATGAGGATTACCGTATGTAATCTCTCCAACATTGTCGGTGTTGACGTATGGATCAAGAGCCGTTATATCGGGCACCTGTGATCTCATCTCGTAATTAAGCTCGAAAAGCAACCTGTCGCGAGTTATGAATGCCACTCTTGCGTATGGCAATATCGAGAGGCGTTTGTTTTTTATATCTCCAGCCATGCCGGTGGCGGATACTGAATGACGATATCCTTGCGCAAGGATTCCAAGTGTGGTTTCCCAGCGGTTGCCATAATATGTATATTTCGGAAAAATACTTCCAAATATCTCCCTAAGTCTGGTGTTCGAACTCAATGATTTAACCGTCTGTTCTGGGGAGAAGACAAATATCTTTTCCACATCGTTGTCCCATCCCTCGTTACGGAATCTTAATTTCCCGAACAATCCTATCTCATTTCTCCTGTTTATTCGGTATGAACCATCTCCCTGCAAAGTATGGGTGGCATAATCTTTCCTTGTGGCATGACTGAAATCATAGATATCTTCAATCATTGAACGATAGTCTGCATATTCCATATCATAAATCCCTCTCTCATCACTCCGTGTGGGACGGTTATAAAACTCATAACCTATATTGAGATAAGCAGGATGATTCTGACTGTAGAATATCTTTTCCCATTTCACCGAAGCCTCATATTCTGTATCCTTATATCTTGTGTCATCATTGAAATCATAAGCAAGCAACGTATTGCCATCCCTGTCCGTTACATTCCTCTTCATTGAACGGCTTTGACGCGGATCTGTTTTGAAAAGACCTCTGGCATATATTGAAAGGAAAGATGTCTCGTCTGTGTCGTAGGAAGCTGAAAGTTCGATATTATGAAGATCTGTCTTGTAAGGTCCGGTTTTTGACTTGTCTCTGAAATAATAATCACTTCCATTGATAGTTCTGGTTTCATCAATGCCTGATGTCATGTCATGCCCGAAAATCCAGGTATTGGTATAGTTGCCTGAAAAATTGAACCTCTTGACTTTTGACATTCCCCAGATGCCGTTTCTCCAGCTTTGGTCAGTAAGGTATGTCGACACCTGGGCACGATATCCTTCGAGACGAGATTTCGTAACGATATTCACTTCCATCGCAGTGCCTTTATCCTCATTTGCAACTTTCTTTAACTCTATTTTGGAAATCTGTGAAGCGGGAAGTGCCGTAAGCACCTGAGCGATATCTCCGGAAAGCATAGGATCTTTCAATCCATTGATCTTATAAACCAATGGAAGCCCCTCCATGCTTGTGACACGGTTGTCGCCGCTTACTTCGAGTATTGGAATCCGTTTCATGGCACGAATAAGATTGACATTAGCGAGCGTAGTGTCAGCCGCTACATTATATTCAAATTTATTGGCAGAATACTTGAACAGGCGTTTGTGTGCCGTCACTACAATCTCCCTAAGAGTGTCAGTCTTATGTATAACAGTGTCATTCATAGTGTATGTAAATGCATTTACATCACACCAGTTTGTTAAAATCAACAATGCTAAAGACAAGGGAATCCAACCATTCCTCGCTATTTTAATCTTATCCATAGAATCTATATACGTTAGTGAAGATTTTAAAGAAAACAAGAATCAAGGCAAGCCTCATCTCATAGCCATAAATCTCATATTAATCAGTTAATCAGGGAGCAAAAATATGTATTTTTTTTGCATTTACAAATTTTTATAATTCAAAAATTTAGAGACATTCAATTATGACTTAACAACAACCAAATTTGAATCAAATCAACCATTTTCTTTCATTTCAGTCCGATTTAAAACAGAAAATAAGCTATGATACAAATCCGGGCGTTATAGTTGAGCCACATATCCCTCCCTGAAAATAACGCTAAAAATTCGTTCCTTAAAATTTCGGTGGCGTGCTCTAAACAAAAATCAAAGATATGACTCCCCTCCTGAAAGGGGCGCACCGTTACCCCATACGCATTCCGTGTCTGTAGCAAAATTATAATTATATTTCGCTATCCCAAGATCTATCAGGTTCTTGGGATTTGAATCATCCACTTTTGCACAGATTTCTTTATTTCCACCTGCATTATCAATAAATAATCTTACCGGACGTTTATTGAGAGCAGAAGGGGCACATGCCACACCCTCAAGACCAACTTGAAGAATCGGATTTTCAGAAATAGTGGCATTTACTGCACTTTGCGGCTCGAAGAACTGTTCAAAAGTCATCACCTTTCTATGAACCAACTTCGCCATCATCCTTGCCAACAACTTTGTCTTATTCAAAGGATAGCCTAACAGAATCAAGAACAATATCTTTTCCCCTGCCCTCAACTGTGCCTTGACTTTATGCTCATCATATGTACCTCCGACAAAACATGTACCTATTCCGTGTTCCACAGCTTTGATTACAAATTGTTCAGCATAATAACCGGCTCGTTCAAATACATCAGGGGCAGCCATATCAACTACAGCCGCCACATAATTTTTTGGATTAGTGAAAACGCCATAAGACTTGCTGAATCCGGCAAGCGGATCAGGATCATCAGTGATCAATTGGAATTTCAATCCTTGCTGATGAGTATTGATCATAGTCAGCAAGGATTTTAATTTCTTGACATGTTCCATTGTCAGAGACTCTTCTGTAAAAGCTCTGACTGAATGCCGTTGCTGCAATAACTGAAGCGGAGTCATGATTGTTTCTTTAATTCAAGACGCACCACATTCTCCACATGGTGGGTATGCGGGAACATATCGACAGGTTGAACTGCGGTCACTTTATATTTAGCATCAAGAAGAGCTAAGTCTCTTGCCTGAGTAGCCGGATTGCAGCTTACATAAACAATTACTTCCGGGCTGGCATTCAAGATCACTTTAACCACATCTTCATGCATTCCCGCACGTGGAGGATCAACAATCATTACATCAGGTTTGCCATGTTTTCTCACAAATTCATCAGTAAGGATATCCTTCATGTCGCCGGCATAGAACATAGTGTTGTCAAGACCGTTCACTCGGGCATTAAGCTTCGCATCTGCTATAGCTTCTTCAACATATTCAATACCAATAACCTGTCGTGCCTGACGTGCCACAAAATTTGCAATAGTTCCTGTCCCGGTATATAAGTCATACACAAGAGGCTTTCTATCATCACAATTAATCGAGTCCGGATCAAGTCCTGCGAACGATCGTGCCACCTTATATAATTCGTAAGCCTGTATAGAATTAGTCTGATAGAATGATTTGGCATTTATGCGGAATCTTAAACCCTCCATCTCCTCTTCTATATATTCCGGACCGCTAAACGACAACACCTCTTGATCTGCTATGCTGTCGTTCAGCTTTTTGTTTACAACATACAACAAAGACGTGATCTCCGGGAATCTATCTTTTATCGCTCCCATAATGTCTTTTATCGCACCGTCATTGTCTTCTCCAAAAGAAAGACATACCATAGTCTGCCCGGTAGAAGCAATCCTTAGCATAAGTGTACGGAGTAGGCCAAAATTATTCTTAATATTATAAAAAGAATAACCTTTTGATTCGGCGTACTCATAGATAAAATTCCTGATTTCATCACCTTTCCTATCCTGAAGATAACATTTATCTATATGCAGAACCTTGTCGAATGCTCCGGGAATATGAAAACCCAATGCATTTCCACTGTCGTTAAATTCTTTTCCGGATTTAATGTCGTCCCAGCTCCTCCATTTTTTATCAGAAAAAGTGTATTCCATCTTATTTCTATACCCCCACTCCTGACATGAGCCGAGAGTATCACATATTTCAGGAAGCTCTATTTTGGCGATTCTCTCAAGCGCATCCACCACCTGCTGACGCTTATGTAACAATTGCAATTTGTAAGGAATATGCTGCCACTTACAACCACCACACGTGCCGAATGAATTGCATTTTGCTTCGATTCTATCCGCCGATGGCGTAATTATTTTTGAGATATGAGCTTCAGCATAATTATGCTTTTTTCTATCGATTTTCAAATCAACCACGTCGCCCGGGGCTCCATAAGGAATGAACACAACTATCGGAGACTCATCTGTTTCGCGAATCTTAATTCTTGCCAAAGATTTACCTTCTGCTGCTACTCCTGTGATTTCTACGTTATGAATTTCTGGAAGTTCTTTTCTTTTTCTCGCCATTTTTGACACAATTTAAGGCTACAAAATTAGTGAAATTCCCAGAGAATTTATTAAATTTGCACATCGAAATTGAAATGCTGAATAATCTAAAGTTGAAAAACCCAAAATAAAAGCCTTAGACACCGGTACTTCCAGAGCCGTTTGTATCGGTTAGGGTTAAGATCGAAATCTTTTAATAATTATTCATATATAACTATGGCAAAAGCGATTTATACGTTCGGCGATGGAAAGGCCGAAGGTAATGCCGGGATGAGAAATCTTCTCGGTGGCAAGGGAGCGAACCTTGCTGAGATGAACCTTTTGGGAATGCCCGTTCCTCCCGGTTTCACAATCACTACTGAAATCTGCACAGAGTATACACAATATGGTCGAGACAAAGTTGTCGCTGACATAAAGGATGAGGTTGAAAAGGCTATCGCTCATGTAGAAACCCTCACCGGAAAAAAATTCGATGATTCTTCTAATCCCCTTCTCGTATCTGTTCGTTCCGGTGCACGTGCATCAATGCCCGGCATGATGGACACTGTCCTTAACCTTGGTATGAACGACGCTACAGTTGCCACAATGGCTGAAAAGAGCGGCAATCCACGTTTCGCTTGGGACAGCTACCGCCGTTTCGTACAGATGTATGGCGACGTTGTTCTCGGAATGAAGCCGAAGAGCAAAACTGACATCGATCCTTTCGAAGCAATCATGGACAAGGTTAAAGAGGAGAAAGGCGTTAAGTTCGACAGCGAACTCGATGTTGAGGATCTCAAGAACCTCGTTAAGCTCTTTAAAGCCGCTGTAAAGGATTACACAGGTAAAGACTTCCCCGATTCTGCTTGGGAACAGCTTTGGGGCGGTATCTGCGCTGTGTTTGATAGCTGGATGAATGAGCGCGCTATCCTCTATCGCCGCATGAACCAGATCCCTGAAGAATGGGGCACAGCCGTCAACGTGCAGGCTATGGTCTACGGCAATATGGGCAACAATTCTGCTACAGGCGTGGCATTCAGCCGCGACGCTGCAACAGGAGAAAACATCTTCAACGGTGAATATCTTATCAACGCTCAGGGCGAAGACGTGGTTGCAGGTGTACGCACACCTCAGCAGATCACAGTTGAAGGCTCTCGTCGTTGGGCTGCTCTTCAGGGCATCAGCGAAGAGGAACGTGCTTCAAAATATCCTTCACTTGAAGAATCAATGCCAACATGTGCCGCTGAACTCATCGCAATCGCAAACCGTCTTGAAGACTATTATCGCGACATGCAGGATATGGAGTTCACTATTCAGGACGGCAAACTCTGGATGCTCCAGACCCGTAACGGCAAACGTACAGGTGCCGCTATGGTCCGCATAGCAATGGAACTCCTCCGTGAAGGAATGATCGATGAAAAGACTGCCCTTCTTCGTATGGAGCCGCAGAAACTCGACGAACTCCTCCACCCTGTGTTCGACAAGAGCGATGTCAAGAAAGCCACTGTTATGGCAAAGGGTCTTCCTGCATCTCCAGGCGCAGCTGCCGGTCAGATCGTATTCCAGGCAGACGATGCTGAGGCTTGGGCAGAGAAAAAGAAGAAAGTCGTCCTCGTCCGTATCGAGACTTCTCCCGAAGACCTCCGCGGTATGGCGGTTGCACAGGGTATCCTTACAATGCGCGGCGGTATGACAAGCCACGCTGCTGTTGTTGCTCGTGGCATGGGTAAATGCTGTGTGTCCGGTGCAGGCGAAATCAAGGTTGATTACAAGGCAAAGACTGTTGAGATGGGTGGTAAGGTTTACAATGAAGGTGACTGGATCTCCCTCAACGGTTCTACAGGTGAGGTTTACAACGGACAGGTTCCCACCCGCGAACCGGAACTCGACGGTGACTTCGGCGCAATCATGAACCTCGCAGCCAAATATACAAAAACTCTCGTACGAACAAACGCTGACACACCACGCGATGCAAAACAGGCTCGCAACTTCGGAGCACAGGGTATCGGTCTTTGCCGTACAGAGCACATGTTCTTCGAAGGTGACCGTATCAAGGCTGTACGTGAGATGATTCTCGCATCTGATGTGGAAGGTCGTCGTCTCGCTCTTGACAAACTTCTCCCCATCCAGAGAGGTGACTTCGAGGGTATCTTCGAAGCTATGGACGGTTGCGGTGTTACAATCCGTCTCCTCGATCCCCCGTTGCATGAGTTCGTTCCTCATCAGACTGCAACTCAGAAAGAGCTTGCTGAAGAGATGGGCCTGACTCTTGAAGAGGTAAAGGCTAAAGTTGACTCTCTCGAAGAATTCAACCCGATGCTCGGTCACCGTGGCTGCCGTCTTGGAATCACATATCCCGAGATCACTGAGATGCAGACCCGCGCTATCATCGAGGCTGCGCTCAACTGCCAGAAGAAAGGCATCAAGGTTATGCCTGAAATTATGGTTCCCCTCGTAGGTACTCTCAAAGAGCTCCAGAACCAGGCTAACGTAATCAACACTACTGCAGCCAAGGTATTTGAAGAGAGAGGTGAATCAATACACTATAAGGTAGGTACCATGATCGAGGTTCCTCGTGCGGCTCTCACAGCTGATAAGATCGCTGAGGTTGCCGACTTCTTCTCGTTCGGTACAAACGACCTCACTCAGATGACATTCGGTTACTCTCGTGACGATGCTCCGAAATTCCTCAAGTTCTATAAAGAGCACGGTATCCTCAAAGTGGATCCGTTCGAGGTACTTGATCAGGAAGGTGTAGGTCAGCTCGTTAAGATGGGTGTAGAAAAGGGTCGTGCAACAAATCCGGATCTCAAGGTAGGTATCTGCGGCGAGCACGGTGGCGAACCTTCAAGCGTTAAGTTCTGCGCAAAACTCGGCATGAACTACGTATCCTGCTCACCCTACCGTGTGCCCATCGCACGCGTAGCAGCGGCGCAGGCTGCCATCGAAGACTAATTCATCAAGTAATCAGCAATTATAAGGCTGCAATGCATGTCCCAACAGGCAAGTATTGCAGCCTTTATATTCAAATATCAAGAAGACAGACGGGAACTGACTATAAACGATTCTTGCCATCTTGTCAATATAATCCAATATGCATATAAAAGAAGTTCTTAAAGATTTATTGCGCCCAGCATACAGGCAATATTTAGCATTTAACAATAGAGGCAATGAGGTTACCTGTAATATTTGTGGAAGACAATTTTCTGGATTGCGTCCCGTTGTTGGCAGGCATGCAGACGGATCGTTGTTCGAAATTCAAAATCACACAGGTAGATGTTGGTTATGTGACTCCTATCCCCGAAGTAGACAATTGTATTATTGGCTTCATAATGATTATAAAATATTGCAAGCTGATAAAATTAAGATATTACATGTAGCACCTGAAGTGCAAATATCAAATAGAATACGTAAGTACAAGAATGTAGACTATATTTGCATAGACAAGCATTGTGAAGGTTATAAATACCCTGATTATGTTAATGATGGCGATATTTGTAATTTGGAGTTCGGTGATAATTCTTTTGATATGCTAATATGCAATCATGTTCTTGAGCATATAAAAGATGATATAGCCGCAATGAAAGAAATTAAACGGGTTCTTAAAAAGAATGGAGTTGCGATTCTTATGATTCCTATTGATTTCGAATTGGATAAAACAATCGAGGAGGCAATGGATGAAAATTTGTCGGCTACTGAACGAGAGGAGCGATTTGGTCAGTATGACCATGTACGATTATATGGACAGGATTATTTTGACAGGCTGAAGGCGGTGGGCTTCTATGTCGAACGGATATCATACAATGATGAGTTGAATATGAAATACGGCTTCATGCCAAAAGAGGAGGTGATTGTTTGTAAAAAGGGTTAAACAGAAAGACTATATCGCATAAACATCTAATCGGTCAATCTGTAAAAGTTTCAGGATAGTAAATATAGTGATTGACGATTAATGATCAATTTAGTAACGGAGAATACAGTTGAGCAACCTCGTTCATAATTCATAAGCCAAATATTCGGGATTTGCATACACCTCAGAAAGGGGGCGCATACACCAAGCATACACTTTTACATATACCGCAAAATCTGATGTAAATGGCAACACTAAAAGCAGTTGTAAGAAAACAAAGAGCTGACGGGTTCTATCCAAGGTATGTACATATGTGAAAGGATAGTGGCGGCGGAAGCATTGAGATCCACGAAATGCGCATTGACATTGCCGTGGTTCCGGAAGGCGGCAGATATAGACAAGCTGGTGGCGAGCGAGCCGCCGAGGCTGTCTATAAGGACATTGACCTGCTTGTCGTCGTTTTCGGCGAGCACGGCGTCAACATCGCTACGGTCGAAGTTCCAGCCTCCGACGTAGCCTTTGAGTTGAATGTTGTATGCGGTTTTAGACATGGCAAAACTAACTTTGCCACGAAGTTACCTCTGCGCATCATCGGAACATCAGATTGGGTTGTACGAAAAGTCTCGAATAATTTGGTCTTTCCGAACATTGTGTATATCTTTGTACTACTAAATAATGTGCCCAAGCACGGTTTTAAGTAATAACATGAAGATTGAAAGGCCCGTTTATCTCAAAAAACTAATTGCTTGCCGACATAATGGCATGATTAAAATTGTCACCGGTGTACGTCGTTGTGGAAAATCATTTTTATTATCTGAGTTGTATTCCGACTGGCTTAAAACTCAAGGTATACGTGCCGACCACATTATATCAATCAATCTGGAGGATAGGCGTAATCGTGAACTTCGCGACCCCGATGCATTGCTAAATTTCATTGATTCTCAACTGCGAGATGAAGAGCAATACTATGTAATGATAGATGAAATTCAGCATGTCCCGGAATTTGAGGACGTGTTGAACAGTTTTCTACACATCAAGAATGTTGATGTGTATGTTACCGGAAGCAATGCCCGTTTTCTATCAAAAGATGTAATTACTACATTCCGAGGTCGAGGTTATGAGATTAAAGTACATCCGCTCAGTTTCAGTGAATACTATCCTGTCAGCGGACTTAGTATGACCATGGCTCTACGTCAACACATGTTATACGGAGGGTTGCCACAAGTCGTACAATTAGAAACGGATGAACAAAAATCGGAATTTCTGAAGAGCTTGATGGAACATACATATCTGAAAGATATTGTAGACCGATATAAGATTAGGAATACCGATGTAATGGATGAATTGCTCAACATATTGGCATCATCCATCGGAGGATTGACCAATCCTACTAAACTTGCAAATACATTTGAGAGTGTAAAGCATGAGAAGGTAGGAAATAAAACTCTTTCGGCGTATATAGAATATCTGTGCGACTCTTTCATCTTGGAGAAGACCACACGATATGATATTAAAGGTAAGAGGTTCATCGACAGCCCCTTCAAGTATTACTTTATTGATGAGGGGCTGCGAAATGCACGGCTGAATTTTCGTCAAGTCGAGTTCACTCACCTGATGGAAAACTTAATATACAACGAGTTGCGAATTATGGGTTTCAACGTAGATGTAGGAGTTGTGCCTATTCAGCGCAGACTCGCCGAAGATAGGCGTGAACGCGTTCAACTTGAAGTGGATTTTGTATGCAATCTTGGAAGCCGACGATATTATATCCAGTCGGCATATAGGATGCCTGACGAAGAAAAATTTCATCAGGAAGAAGCGTCTCTGCGTAATATCGATGATTCCTTCAAAAAAATCATAATTGTTGGAGAAGAAACGCCTATTCTCCGAACAGAAACAGGAACTACAATTATGAGTATATATGACTTTCTATTGAAAGAGAATTCATTAGAGTTATAATCTACAAAATCGAGCACAAACGAGTTAAACAACTGAATATTAATACGTAAAACAATATAGACAGTAGACAGTTACGATTCCGGTGTTAAGTGCATTATTATTGATTGAGCTATTATTCTCGCTGTTGCGAAATAGTTTATAGCAACTTCATAGTTGCTTGACATTCAAGATACAATGGCTGCGGCGCAGGCTGCGATAGAGGACTAAGACAAGGTTCTCTGATAATACCAGATAATTAGCAAGTTAGGCTGTAATGGTCAGACAAAAAGACCGTTACAGCCTAATTTTTTGTTCTCCGCCGTTCACTTGGACACACTTTCCGAGTACAAATAATCAGATTTATTGACCATTGCAAAACCGTATATATCCAGTAGTTATGGTGAACTTTAAGCAACGCACGCTAAAGGCGAACAGAATATGGTCAGCTATAGCTAAAAATTTGCAAAGGTAGTCGGTATCGCATTTTGCTTTATTACTCAACATATTATTTCAATATCGGGGTTGATTGATTTAATATGCGCGATAAAGCCGTCACAATCTTTTGGAGAAATCTCAATCGGAGCATAGCTCTTCAAAACAGAACGATCTGAGAAACTGATAGATATGCGCTTTGTCGACATTGCAGCCGTAGCAATGATGCCGTTTGTTTTCTTTACAGACTTAATTTTGTTTATAGGCAAGCGTGTAGGTCTAAAAAACATATATACCACAAGTTCATTGCCTTCAATCTCATACCAGCATCCAAACAGTCCACAGAGGCACAATGCAGACAAACCTCCACACACACAAACACCATACCACCATGGCATATCTATTGCTGTGAACCAGAAA
Source organism: uncultured Porphyromonadaceae bacterium (assembly GCA_947073495.1). GTDB lineage: Bacteria > Bacteroidota > Bacteroidia > Bacteroidales > Muribaculaceae > Lepagella. The sequence continues at coordinate 11,792 of CAMTMX010000053.1, read as the reverse complement.
GATAATGGAACAATTAAAAGGCACAACCATGCCCACCAGCCTATTTTTGAACGATATATAGTCTTTCCCATAGAGAGGTAAGGTAACAATTTATGACTTACTGTAATTCTCAACGATATATAAATCAACAGAAACATGTTGTGCAGCAACCTTCTCCAATACCTGCTTTACATCTCCCCATACAAATTCATTATCTGATTTGAAATTCGACATATGCCGTATCGCTGGGGACGGTTCTTGGATATGGCGGATAGCTGAATGTTTTGACAATACGATATTTCCCGGCTTTCCAATCCCGGTCATAGAACCATGGATTCACAGTAATTTGAAAAGGCTTGTCAGGAAATACAATCCAGCCAATGGCATTAAAGATGACGCTGATTGACCCGTCCGGATTTATCCGATTCCTGTCAAGAGGTATCTCACTCCACAATCCTTCATTAGACAGTTTCTCGATTCTGAACCATTCTCCAGTCATGCCTTCAACATTACGACTATTTGTAAATTCTACGACAATAGAATCAACCGGAATCTTTATATGATCGGGGCATACAATCTTCATCTTCATACCCTCTGCGGTAGCATAACATTTCTGTGGCACGATGTCCGGAATTTCGATTTTCTCGCCAAGGAAATGTGGCTGTTTGCCAAACCATAGGTCAAGCATCATCTTGTCGCGGGCAAGCCATTCCCGAATGGCAAGACGTATGCGAACCCATCTTCCGGCTCTCAACGGCGCGGAGATTGCAACTGCATCAATACCGTTTGCTTCAGCGAGATACAGCGCCCTCGCATTATGGTCTTCCTGAGATATGATTGTAAGTGTATCACATCCGAAAACCTCTTTCGCCCTGACAACTGAATCGAGTGTACGGAATCCGGCGAAATCAAGTATTATTCTATCTTCCGGAACATCATGAGCCATCAGCGAGTCGCGCATTGCAGTCGGTTCATCATATTGTTTAGTGTGATTGTCTCCACTTGCTATGATGAAATCCACTTTGCCCGCATGATACAGTTCTGCCGCTGTATTAATGCGGTTGGTGAAATACGAGTTAGGGCGTCCCCACTTGTTCAGTGGATTTGTTCCGAGCAACAACGCCACTTTATTATGAGGGATAGAATCTACCGAGGAATAAATCTTGCCCTTGGAAGCGTTTTCCACCTTTACATTGGCGTAAACCGTGAATGCCAAAATGATAACAAGAAATGCACCGAGGCTTCGTAGTATTCGCTTGATAAATACCTTCACTTTCATTTCCGCTCAAATTTATAGGTTGTTCCTTCCGGCAGATATTCCCATGTTGAAGTAGTTATTATGAGTTTCGCATTATTCCCCTCAATGAGAATTTCTCCACATATAGGTTCGCCTGAAGCATCAATAGCGGAGAATGTGAGGGTGTTGCCAGAGAGCTTTCCCTGCCCGATTAATTGAGTAAGTCTGAACAAACTCAGTTCAACTTTATAATACTCACCATCATTCCGGCTTATAACGAGTGTGGAACCATCATTACCGTCTTCATATACCCCTACTATTTTAGAATCTATCACAGGAAAACCGTTTTCTTCCCAATCAATGATACCACCTTTGAGATTAACGACCTTGTATCCGAGTTTAGCCAGTATTTCAGCGGCAGTCAATGAACGTCGACCGCTACGACAGTAGACATATACTGTCGAATCCTTCGACAACTCATTGAGTGCCATTTCACTGAAATCATCCGATTGTACATTGATGTTTATTGCTCCGGCTATATGTCCTGCGACATATTCCTCTGGAGTGCGAACATCAAGCAACTGCACCGGGTCGGAACTAATTTCTTTTTCAAATGCCGGAACTGACACCGAGACGACACTGTCGTTGCGACAGCATCCGGAAACATGAATGGCACACATAACCATTATTATAACATGTATTACCTTCCTTTTCATTATCTACTGTTGTTCTATCGCTATTCATCTTGTTTCATGTAGCCAACGGCTTCGCCACGCAATCTTTAGTCTTGCCCGACCCATTGGACCCGTCAATCACTATGAGTTCCTTTTTCCTTACTGCCTTAACCATTGATGGCATTGTTAATGCGGTCAGCCCATTTTGCTTTCACAACCTCGGCTTCACGTCGCATTTTAGAAAAATAGGCAGACGTAGCTTGCTCCTGACGCACCTTGGCATCATGTGCGATCTCCTTCATAATCTGTTCTAACATTTCATCACTCGGTTCATACCCCGAAGTGAAACGATATGAGTTCATTTCCTGTTCTGACATAATTCCTCCTATTAGACTACAAAATTACAACAATGGTTTCATATATCGTTTTTTACAACCGACTTTCCTATGTTTAGAAGACGTCCACAATCATGCCAGTCGCCTATCATCTCGCCTCGTCCGCTTGCTTCTATAAGTTTTTGCAGACGGCTGTCAAACAGTTCACGCGTTGAAACGACCCTTTGGATATTGTCGATCCTTACTCTCTGATATAATGGTGGAAAGTTGCGAAAATTTTCCCAAGCAACTGGGGTCGACTTAAAAGTTGAGAGTATTTCCGGAATAATCACAAATTCAGCGTCGAGGTCAGGACAGGCCGCACGACCTTTCTCGGTCATCAATCCGAGGCGTTCAAGTCGCCGGCATCGCTCTTTGTTTAGCTCTGTCCACTTCCCGGATTTGGTCCGGGGACCGAAGCGCTGAAGTGTAACACCATCCACATTCTTGACTGTCGAGTCTATCCATCCGAAGCATAGGGCCTCCTCCACTGCGTCGAGATACCACAAAGTATCCTCCGGAGGTGTTTTGCCACGCTTCACAGCTATCCAGCACTCTTTTTCAGTATTACTGTTGTTCATCAGCCATTTGCGGAAATCATTACGGTTGGTTATGTCAAGTATGTTTTGTGGCGTCATTTTTCTTTTTGTTGTTTAGATATTTGCTTATCCCCATTGCTGTCACTCCTATAATCATATAAACCGAGGCATATATGACAAACCACACTTCCTTAATGTCAAAGATTAGCCACGTCCCTGCAAGAAAAGCAATGGATGATACGAAAGGTAGATTCCACATCCGGCGGACATTCCTGCCGCAACGCAATCCAAGTATGAAAGAATATATCGGATTGACAATGTAGAACAATATCATGCACAATGCCATCCCGGAATGTTCCGGAGCGAATTTTGCCACAACAAACGGTAATGCGAACATTACCATTACTGTAATTGTCAGCCAAAATACAATTGCTTGCCGGTTACCCATCATTTCTCATGTTTCTTTAAAATCACCTAATTTTGCTCCACGAAGTTACAAAAAATAATCGAGATCTGAATTTCAGTTCCACTTTCTGCCTCCTCATTTCGGGTGTTTTGGGCAGACTCTTTGCTTATATGCCCTATTTTTAGTAATTTTGCAGAAACCTTGGAAGGAGACGCCGAGAATCTTGCTGACACCCGACAGACCGATTGCTTGCAGCCCTTGATTAGGATAACTAAAATACAGTCACTAATGAACTGGATTATTCTTATCTTAGCCGGACTGATGGAAGTCGGCTTTACTTTTTGTCTTGGCAAGACCAAGACTGCGACAGGTCAAGAGCTGACCATGTGGTGGATCGGATTCCTCGCAGCTCTTGCATTGAGTATGTATCTTATGGCAAAAGCCGCAGAAAAACTACCGATAGGTACAGTTTATCCTGTCTGGACGGGGATTGGTGCTGTCGGTGCTGTAGTGGTCGGTATTGTTTTCTTTCATGAGCCAGCTACATTCTGGAGGATCCTGTTCCTGACCACACTTATTCTTTCTATTGTCGGACTTAAAGTATTGGGATAATGCGAAGAAAAATGCGCCGCTTCAAACAGTTGCTCAGCGAGCAATCTGTAAGGGAAATCCTGTGTAAGGCTACAAACGGCACCCTGTCTTTGGTAAATTCCGATATGGAACCATACGGTGTGCCAATCAGCTACGTATATGACGGTGATAAATGTATATACTTCCACAGCGCCGTCAACGGTCATAAGATGGAGTGCATAGCTGCCAACAGTCGTTGCTCTTTTTGTGTCGTAGGACAGGATCTGATAATACCCGACGAGTTTACCTCCTACTTCAGGAGCGTAATCGTAAAAGGCAAAATCCATGTTGTCACTGCCCACGATGAGATTATGAAGGGTCTTTTGCTCTTGTGTGAGAAATATTCTCCCGGAGTAGCACCCGATGCTGAGATCTCGAAATGTATAGGACATGTGTCCGTGCTGCGACTTGATATCGAAGACATGACCGGGAAAGAGGCGATTGAACTTGTGAAAAAGCATCCCACAACAGATCAATGACAAAAAGACAAACTTGTCTTACGAAACAGCTTTTTAAATACAAAAATTAAGGCGACCATAATTTGGTCGCCTAATTTTTATATACACCTGATTTAAAGAAGCTTACTCCTTACTTATCCAAAACTTACATTATAATGCGTACTTGAGTGAATGCTTACACACATCAGGATGCCGGAACCAACCCGATTTGTTAAATTGTTTTGTTAAATAACACAAATAATCAACCCCTACCTATTTCGTCCTTTTGAACAGACGCCGGAAGGTGCGCAGCTCACCGGAATTCGGATTGTTCTTGCGGAACTCCTTCTTCTCGATTATACTCCGGTCGTAATAGACGTGGTCGTTGTCCTCGTCAAGATACTGGCTGTCGAAGTCCTCCCCTCTCCTGTGGGTCATGATGACAACCCCAGCCATCAGTATCCCCAACAATATTATCAATATCAGGAATATTATAAGTACGCTTGTCATGACTGTGTGGTTTTGTGGTTGTCAGTTTCCAGTTGTCCGTTCTCCGTTTCCCGTTGTCCGTCTTCCTTCACTCTTGACCCCTCACTCTTAATACTTAATTCTTCATCCTTAATACTTAATCCTTCACTCTTCACTCTTAATCCTTCTTCCTTTATACTTAATCCTTCCTTTTCTCTTACATCGAGCGCCTCGTATTTCGAATGCTGACTCTTGAATTCCGGAACAATGATCTTCATCCTCGCCACTATCTGCATGTCGTCACTTCCCGGTGCCGTTCTCACAAGCTCATCTATGACCTCCGACACCTCCTCGAAACCGTACTCCCGCACCTTCGCCACCTTTATCTTCGGATGGAATGTCGGAACCGTGATCTCCTCGTCGTTGAGAACCTCCTCGTAGAGCTTCTCCCCGTCGCGAAGACCGGTGTACTTTATCTCTATGTCCTTCGCACCGCTAAGCCTGATCATCCGCTTCGCGAGATCGGCTATCTTCACCGGCTTGCCCATGTCGAAGACATAGATCTCTCCCCCGTTGCCCATCGTGCCGGCCTCTATCACGAGCTTGCATGCCTCCGGTATAAGCATGAAGAAACGGATGATGTCGGGGTGGGTCACCGTGATCGGCCCACCCTTACGAATCTGTTCCTGGAAGATAGGTATCACCGAGCCGTTAGACCCCAACACGTTACCGAACCGCGTGGTCACGAACTGCGTCTGTCCCTTCACCTTCCCGTCCTTTATAGCCTTGTCGAGGCTCTGGACATAGATCTCGCAGATACGTTTCGAACACCCCATAACGTTTGTCGGGTTGACCGCCTTGTCGGTAGACACCATCACGAACTTCCTCGTGCCGTATTTCACGGCGAGGTCGGCTATGATCCGTGTGCCGTCAACATTGTTCACCACTGCCTCATACGGGTTGTCCTCCATCATCGGGACATGCTTGTAAGCCGCAGCATGGAAAACGTACATCGGGCGGTATCTGTCAAAAATACGCTCCATCATCCTCCGGTCGGCGATGTCAGCAACTATCGTCTCAGCCTCTATCTCAGGCCAACGGTTGCGCATCATCAGCCGGATGTCGTGCATAGGGGTCTCCGCCTGGTCGATAAGCACCAGGTGCGACGGACCGTAGGTCGCGATCTGCCTGACCATCTCCGAGCCGATGCTCCCTGCAGCCCCCGTGATCATGACCACGTTGCCGTTGAGCAGGCGCGCCGCCGCCTCCATGTCAACCTCGATCTTCTCGCGGGGAAGAAGATCCTCAACTGCAACCGGATGAAGGTCCCGGATACGCAGGTCCGACTTGCCGTCCCATTCCCGAGCCTGGGGCATGACCATGATCTTGATCCCGGACTCCACCAGGGAGTTCACAAGATCCTCTCGCTCCCGCAGCTCGTTCATCATCAGAGGAGACACTATCAGTGTCCTCGACTTCATACTCCTCATCCCTTCTATCAGGCTGTCATCGAAAGCCCACACCCTGACGCCCATCAGACGGCGTCCCTTCATGTCCGGGTCCGGACTCACGAATCCGCCCAGCGTGTAGGGGGAGTCGGCCGAGGAGCGCATGTTCTTTGCGAGAGCCACCCCGCCTGTCTTTACGCCGAGTATGAACGCCTTCGACGTGTCGGGACGCTTCGACGTCTCCTCGAAGATTGTCTTGACCCATACGCGCACAGTCCACATGAACGCCACGACGAAGAGCCCGAGGAGGATAACGTCGGCGTAGCTGAACTCAACGACCCAGTCCGCCGAGCCGCACAGCCAGAGGAGCGCGCAGCAGAGCACAACGGCGAGTATGACCGCAGAGCTGACACGCAGCAGGTCGGTGAACGACGAGTAGCGCATCACGCCGTCATAGGTGTGGAACACCCGGAAAGCGATGATGAAGCAGACAAGGAACGCAACCAAGGTGACCGAGAGCGACCCGAGCACCTCGAGGGTCTGTGCCGAACCGTGGTGGACAGTATAAGCAAGCAGTCCGGCGAACACAACAAATACACTATCGAGCAGCAATATACTCCAATAAGGGAGAGCCCCCCTGGAGAAATACCAGTTGGCTATCGTTTTAAGAGATTTCATAAGTGATAGTTATCCTGAGCAAGTTCCGATAAAATATTAGGTCATCCATCATGAATCATGATGGATGACCCGGATTCTATATGAATAAAAAATAATCTTGAAGTGGAGAGGGAATTGATTGATTCTTTGATGCACCCTTTAGGTCGGTCGCATGCAGGAATCTGTCAGGCTATGCTTTCCTTAATCGCATCAACAATATACCTGACATCATCATCAGTCACATACGGACCGGCAGGAAGACAGATTCCCACTGCGAACAGCTCCTCACTGACCCCGTTTGTATATGAGGGGTTATTGCGATAGACCGGCTGCTTGTGCATAGGTTTCCAGAGTGGACGCGCCTCTATGTTTGCGACATCAAGAGCGACACGCAATGCCTCGACATTATCGTTTGGCTGACAATCTGTCGTGGCTGTCGATGCAGCATGTGTCACACCTGCCGCGCCACCTACAGCTCCGGTTATCACCTTTCGGTAGGCGTTCTCCTGACCCTTGATCTTCAGGTCAGGGTCAAGAGTGGCTGTACATAGCCAGAAATTTGAGTCGTAACGGTCGGATGGGTTACCATGCATCGTAATCCCGGAGACATCCTTGAGAAGCTCGCAATAAAGTTCCTGCACATGCTTGTGATGGGCGATGTGATCGTCTATCACAGTCATCTGTCCCCTGCCGATACCGGCACAGATATTGCTCATCCGATAGTTGTAGCCGATATGCTCATGCTGATAATAAGGGTAGCTTTCCCGTGCCTGGGTAGCATAGAAAAGTATCTCGTTTTTGGAGGCTTCATCCTCGCAGATAAGTGCACCACCACCAGAGGTAGTGATCATCTTGTTACCATTGAAACTTAGGACTCCGTAGCGACCGAATGTGCCGAGCACCTGGCCGTCGTAACATGAGCCGAGTCCCTCGGCGGCATCCTCGATCACCGGAATACCGTAGCGGTCGGCTATCTCCATAATCCGGTCTATCTGATACGGCATGCCGTAGAGTGCGACAGGAATGATCGCCTTCGGTTTCTTACCGGTCTTCTCTATTCGGTCCTTGATCGCTGTCTCAAGAAGATCCGGATCCATGTTCCAAGAATCCTTCTCGGAATCGATGAAAACGGGGACCGCACCAAGGTAAGTGATAGGATGAGAGGATGCGCAGAAGGTGAACGACTGCACAAGCACCTCGTCGCCAGGCTGCACGCCGCAGGCGAGGAGGGCGAGATGCACGGCAGCTGTGCCGGCGGAAAGACCCACCACTTTCTTGTCGAGGGGAGCTTTCCCTTCCCTACTGTTGACAAAATATTCGAGATCTTTTTCGAAACCATTGACATTGGGACCCATGGGGACCACCCAGTTAGTGTCGAAAGCTTCCTGTATGAAGTCCATCTCCTTGCCGCTCATGTGAGCGAGGCAAAGATAAATTCTTTCTTTACGCATGTATAATTGTGAATTTTAGTTGTCAGAAATAGTACAGAATGTAGTTAAAGACGAAAGGTCAAAAAGTGGATATATGAACAGAAGAACAAAAGAACATGAGTTTTCTTAAGATCAGAAAACGAGATTCAATTGATAAATTTATCGAAAATGGAACAAAATAGAACAGTGAATAAAATATTGATATTGGAAATCAATGATTTACATAGTGTTTCATTTCGAAAATATAAACTGTTCCAAAAATACCAAAAGTGTTTCACTTTTAACAGATTATCAATTAGCGATTTATAATTAGGAACGGATAAAAGAGAGAAGAGGGAGGAATTGATAATTGATGATTGGCTATTGATAATCAATTGGGGCTTAGATGTTTGCAAACAGACGTTTCATTTATTGAAATGTGTTCTACTTTTTCTGAAAGTGTTTCACTTTTGAGCATTGTGTATTTTCCTGTACATTTGTTTTAGAAACATAAGGACAAAGGAACATAGGGTGAAGCCCAGAAGTCCGGAGTGTTTTTGGCGACCAGGTTCCAGTGTACATTTGTTTTTAAAAACATAAGGACTAAAGAACAAAGGAGAAAGACCAGAAGTCCAGTGTTTTTTTACGACCAAAGATCCAGAGAACGGGATTCAATTGATAATGGATAAGAGTAAAACAAAAGAACTAAAGAACAAAGTCATAAGACCAAAGAACCAGAGAACTAATGACTAACGGCTAATCAACTAATGACTATTTTACGACCGGAGCACCAGAAATAATTTTTAAGGGGTAAAAACCACCGTGCGCGCGGAGCCGGTCCGTTCAAAGGCAGAGCTTTTGCCACTACGGAAAACATAAATTTATTCCTTCATTTCATCAAAATATGAAGAAAGCTGCTGTAACAATATAGGCAAATCTTGTTGGTATACATTAAAAATCTCATCAGCCGTAACTTGATAGTATCCGTGTACCAATATATGACGCATACTCACTATCTGTCGCCAGGGAGTATCCGGATGAGATTCTTTAAAATCATTTGTAAGTTTATAAGCAGCCTCACCTATTATTTCTATGTTTTTAACAACAGCATAAAAAAGCATACTGTTATTTACGAGATCATCTTCCGTCCTACCTTTCATATACATATTCACATTATGGATAGCATCCAACATGTGCTTAATGCGAAGAGGGTCTCTAAGCGTTTCTCTCATAGATAAGCACTTTATCAAGTTCCACTTCTTTACGGACTTCCGGGAACAAAGACCTTTCATTTACCAGATCCACAGGACGGCGAAGTAAATCTTCCAGATCTACAAGCATAGCGGCATGTCGCAACAGACTGACCTTGGCATCCCTGTCAAAAGACACCAATATATCGATATCGCTGTTATCAGTCTCCTCACCTCTGGCATACGATCCAAACAACCATGCCTTCACCACAGGTTGTGTGGCAAAGAAATCACGGAGTTTATTCAACAGAGACTGAGTCATAGACATTGTTTATTTTTTCTATTGCAAATATAGTCATTTATAACTATAAAACAACCCAAATGCCCAATTTATTTTGTATTCGTTTACCAAGAGATCCAAACAACTTATGACTAACGGCTAATCGACTATTTTACGACCAGAGCCCTTATTCTATCCAAACAAATCGCTATGTGAGCCTGTATCTGTAAGGAGTAATGTCAGTTCAGTATCATTCTGTTCCCATACAAGCAGCCAATCCGATTGGATATGACATTCCCAACAACCGTCATAAATTCCTGACAGTTTGTGTGATCGATATTTTGGAGGCAATGACCCATCTTGAGCAAGAGTCTTGACAACAGTCGTCAACTTCGACATATCAAGACCCCGTTTCACGCAACGTTTCAAAGCCCTATCAAATTGCTTAGATGTTATTACCGTGTAACTCATTTGCCAATATTATTAATATATTCTATTAGCGAGTCAACACTTTCCCAACGTGTCACTTCTCCCTTTCGTGCTTCTTCTATAGCCAGTTCAAGTTCAGTCTTACGCCTTGACTTTTTAGACGGTTTGGCTATGGAAACGCCATCAAGAGCACCAAGAACCTTTTTAAGGCTTGGAAGGATTGCCGGATTTTCGATATTTAGAACAAGCTGCGTCATAGATATTGATTATTTATCCATTGCAAAGATAGTCATTTATAACTATAAAACAATCCAAACACACAATTTATTTTGTATTCGTTGACCAAGAACGCTTTATCAATGCATAATGCATAACTCATAATGCATAATCGGGAAACGGACATCGGGAAACGGAAAACTTTCTTAAAAACCAAAGGGACAAAGGCATAGGACCAAAGAACCAGAGAACTAATGACTAACGACTAAACAACTAATGACTATTATACGACCAGAGATCAAGAGAACGTTTTTATCAATGCATAATGCATTATCAGGTAACAGAAAACGGAAAACACTGAACCTGAACCAATTCAACATTCAAAATTCAACCTTCAAAATTAGATCCGCTCTCCTGCGTAGATCATGCGTTTGCCGATAACCGTGCAGAAAATCATCTGAATGTCTTTCACAAATGAATAATGATGAAGGTAATACAGATTGATCCGCACCTTATCCGGGAAAATCACCTCGTCATTATACCGCTGCGGATCCGGTTGCCTTGCCAAAATTTCTTCCTTTTAAGCTAATTCAAATTTGGAAACTTTTCTTTAGAATCTGCAATTAGTCTTCTTTTGCTTGGGATCTTATTTTTGTTATTATGTCGCTTTTGTCTTTTCTGCTTCTATGCCAAAGCAAAAGCATAATTACAGATAACAGACCAGAAAGGATGCAGACAATAAGAAAAAAGACAAATGCTTTTGGAGTATTCGAAAATTCCAAGACAACAAGAGAACAAAAAAAAGAAGCAAAAACAGAAACAAGGCATAACCCTATTTCAAGAAATAGATCAGAGCTTGAGCCTTTCTCTAATTGATCAAGTTGTTCGTTAGTAACAGGGAACACCTCAATATCATCCAATTTATGAAAGATGGCTTTAGTAGTGCCAAAACCATTATTTTTTCTCATCTATTTGCTCCTTTATGATACTACCAAAAAGTTTCGATTTCTCTACCGGTAAATTCCAAGCACAAGATAAGTCAGAATTAATAGAAACGACAAGACAATATCCAAAGTCTTGTCCGGCAATATAATTCCTGACGAGTTCCTTATTATCTAAATCATTATTTTGAATTGTAAGAATATATATATTATCCACAAGATTTAATGTTTTACCAACTTTCTTCATTCTATCCAGCATGTGTGAATAGTGGCTATTACCTATGTCCCCCAAAACAATAATATAAGTTTTCTTCATAATGAACAAATCAAAAATCAACAATTACTATCGAAAATTTCATGAATAATCAAATCAATAATATCACAAAATTTTATGCAGTCTTAGAGAGTGTTTGAATTTAAACCAAATTAAACATTAAGTGGCATAACAAACCCTCAATCAGAGTGTTTGTAGAAGAAA
>CAMTMX010000052.1 GCA_947073495.1 uncultured Porphyromonadaceae bacterium | reverse complement strand
TGAGCCGTGTGATGGGAAACTATCATGCACGGTTCTTAGGGGGGAAAGCGCCCGCAAGGGCGCCGACCTACCCGCCCTCTATGGACATCCATACGACCGTGCTTCTTGTGATTCAGGAGAACGGAAAGTGGTATTGACACAATCTTCAGCGAGAAAATTGTTTAAAGAAGACAATGTGGTTGGGAGAGAAATTAAAATCGGCGATAATGAATATACAATATGTGGCGTTATTGAAGACGTAGATCCGTTGTTGAGTCTGACGTTTTCAAACGTATACTATCCGTTTTCTAAAAGAGATATGGAATCAGGAAACTGGATGGGAGCTGTTGCCGTGGCGCTTCTTCCCAAGGACGGTGTTGACATCCAACATTTAAAAGATCAGGTGAAAGGAAGGTATGCAACCTGGAATACACAACTATCTTCTGACCACAGGGAGGCGGTTTATCACGATACTCCTTGGAATATAGAACTTTGGTCTGTAGGAGAATGGGTTGTGAGCGAGGATCCGCGTCCGGCAAGAAGCAAAACCACCACATATCTTATCTATGGGCTTTTGCTCATCCTTCCTGCGATCAATCTCAGCAGTATGACAAAAGGAAGGTTGCGCCATAGGGTGTCTGAAATAGGTGTGAGACGTGCTTTCGGTGCAAAACGGAAATCGATAGTCTGGCAGTTGTTGGGTGAAAACCTGATAATCACGATTGCAGGAGGTATTATAGGATTGGTGATCTGCCTGTTGTTTATGAATATGGCTTCATCATTTCTGTTCCAGTTCTCGTCTGCGAAATTCTCCACCGCACTCGATCTGCTTTATTCCACACCCTCAATGTCGATGCTTTTCACTTGGAAAAACTTTTTCTTTGCATTGATAATGTGCCTTGTCCTTAATATACTGAGTGCGACAGTGCCTGCATGGCGTGCATCAAGGCTCGAACCGGCAGTGGCGATAGCTAAATCCAAAAATTAAATGGTTTATAGTTTATGGTTTAAGTATCATTTGCAACCAACGGGCATCCTGATGTAGGGACGCGATATATCGCGTCCGCAGTAGACATTGCGTCGGTAGCCTGTTTCCTAAAGACCAACAACCAACGACCAAAGACCAACTTAAATAATAAAATATGAAAAGAGATTTATTGATACAGATGAAGAATGAATGGCGCAACAACCTGTGGCTTACCATAGGGCTTGCTATTGTGAGCCTCGCCATCTGGGTGCTCGGCACTTCTCTGTATAAAGTGATATACCCAACCTTTTTCTCAAGAGGTTTTGATCCCGAAAATGTTTTCACTGCCCAAATAGCCACTATTGATATTGCAAATGAAGCATCAAATGAAGAGGAAGATAGCTATAGTGTTAATCTGCGAAATCTATTGGCTGTATTGAGAAGCAATGAAAATGTGGAGGCTGTAGCTTTGTCGCGCAACGCGAATCCTTATCAGATGAGTCTGTGGGGCAATAGTATAGGATTAGCCGGTAAGGAAAAAGATACTATCGGATATGCCGGCAACATGCGGTGGGGGAGTCCTGACATTGCAAAGGTGTTGAGATTGGAGAGCCGCACAGGAAAAAGCATTGACGATATTGAAGAGATACTCAAAAAGGATGGCGTATTGGTTTCAAATATGGTCATGCCCCTTGTGATTGATCCTGATACCAAAGATCGCCGTAGTCCGGAGGAACTTTATGGTAAAAATGTAGAATGGAAAGGCGAGGAGTACCGTGTGGGTGACATCATTAATTTTGTGAAAAGGTCTGATTACACAGCCGACACATACGGAACAATTTTTTTGAGATTGGATGAATCGGAACATCTTGATAATATCTGGAATATTCTTATCCGTGTCAAACCGGGACGAATGGAAAGTTTTAAGCAGCAGTTTGAATCTGATGCGTCGCTGAGACAATATAAGAATGTATATCTAAGCCAGATGACGAAACTGACTGACGAGGGTGTTGCCACCGATCGCGACAAAACTGTTGAGGCACGAATGTATACTGTAGTGATAATATTGTTGATCGTCATTATTTTCCTTGGTATGTTGGGCACTTTCTGGTTCCGTATGCAGGAAAGGGTGAGTGAGATAGCTATCCGTAAGGTTTGTGGCGCAAGTTCCGGAGATATTTTCCGCAGGGTGATTTCGGAAGGTTTGTTGCTTGTCGTTTTTGCAACTGTCTTGGCTGCAATTGCCGGATGGGTGATTATGAAGGTGACAGATGTGGCAGACGGATTGCCGCTCGAGTCTATAATTCTGATTGAAGTATTGACAATGATGGTTGTGGCAGTCGGCATATCATTCAGTATATGGTATCCTGCCCGCAGGGCAATGAAGATAGAACCCGCAATAGCCATCAAAGCAGAATAAGCTTATGATTAAAAAGATATTAATAGGTTGTATTTTTGCGGCGGGGGCAATGGGAAGTTTTGCTCAAGAGTCAAATTCCCTTTCCCTGTCGTTACCTGAGGTCATAGCCAGGGCAAGGAAGAACAGTGTTGATGCTGAGGTTGCATTAAATCAATTGAAGAGCGCTTATTGGGGCTACCGCACGTATCGTGCGGAGTTGCTCCCTGAGGTGTCGCTGAATGCCACGCTTCCCTCTTATAGAAAACAGTACAGCGCCTATATGGAGAGCGACGGTAGCTATAGTTTTGTCAGGAATAATTATCTGCAGCTTGATGGAGAACTTTCCGTGACTCAGAATATATGGCTGACCGGAGGTAAGGTTTCTGTCAATACTTCGCTCGATTTTTATCGGCAGCTTGCCTCGAATCCCTACAACAGATTTATGACTATTCCGGTTGCGCTTACTCTGACTCAGCCGATTTTCGGAGTCAATAATCTTAAGTGGGACCGCAAGATAGAGCCTGTGAGATATGAAGAGGCAAAGGCGCAGTTCTTGAGTGCTACCGAAGATGTGGCTCGCGCTGCGATCAGCTATTATTTCTCATTGCTCATGGCTCAGGAAAATCATCAGATCGCCGTGCAGAATCTTGAGAATGCCGAAAGACTATATGAAGTGGCTAAGGTGAAGCGCGAAATGGGGCAGATAAGCCAGAACGACCTTCTTCAGATGGAGCTCAACCTTCTCAATGCAAAGACAGATCTCACGGATTGCGAAAGCAATTTGAAGAGCAATATGTTTAATTTACGTTCTTTCCTCGATTATGGTGAGAATGTAGACATTCAACCTGAGATTCCGTTGGATGTGCCTGAAGTGGAAATTAACTATCCGGATGCGTTGGAGAAAGCGCTTGCTAACAATCAGTTTGCGAAGAACATGCTTCGCCGTCAGCTTGAAGCCGATTATGAAGTGGCGAAGGCGAAAGGTGCACAAAGGGAGATCAATCTTTTTGCACAGATCGGTTACACCGGCACGGATAAAAATTTTGCCGGAGGGTACCAGAATCTAAAAGACAATCAGGTGGTGGAAATCGGTTTTCAGATTCCGTTGGTAGACTGGGGTAGAAGAAAAGGTCTTGTCAAGGTTGCTGAAAGTAACCGTAAGCTTGTGGAAAGCCAGGTGCGCCAGGAGAACATGAATTTCAATCAGAATCTCTTTATCCTTGTTGAGCGCTATGGCAATCAGCTCAGGCAGCTTGAGACGGCAAGGCGTGCCGATGAGATCGCCCAAAAGAGATATGCCACAAATGTGGAGACATTCCTTATCGGCAAGATTTCCACCCTTGACCTTAACGACTCCCGTGTGAAAAAAGATGAGGCACGTCGGGAATATGTCAACGAACTCTATCTGTTCTGGAATTACTATTACCAGATACGCAGTCTCACACTTTGGGATTATCAGAACAACACAGGTATAGACGCAGATTTCGATGCAATTGTAAGATAGTTAGATCAATTGGCAATTATCAATTAGTAATTATCAATTGGGAAGCAGCTTTATTTCTCCTTGATTTGTTCCGTTATGCGATCCTTGGATTGCATCGTGCGCGCAGCCAAAATCAAAAAACACAATTGCTCCCAAAATCTTATGCTACTCTAAATTGCATATACAGCAATTAGTGACTATATTTGCATCCGATTCAGAAATTCAGATCTATGAATGCTCAGAAATTTCCCTTTCGTCCTTTCATCCTGAGCCGAATCCATAGATTGACAAATGATAGATGGATTTTGAAAATATGATTCTTATTATTGATGACGATAGTGCCGTGCGTTTGTCTCTCGGACTTCTGCTGAAAAGAGCCGGATATGAGGTGGATTACGCTGAAAATCCTGATGAGGCACTCGCAAAGATACGTGCCGTAGAGTATGACTTGATACTCATGGACATGAACTATACCCGCTCCACAACAGGAGAGGAGGGTATAGAGCTGTTGATGAAAACCAGGATATTCCAACCCGAGACTCCCGTGATCCTGATCACTGCATGGGGTAGCATCGAACTTGCTGTGAAAGGAATGAAAGCCGGTGCATACGATTTTATCACAAAACCGTGGAACAACCATGTGCTCCTTCAGCGTGTGAAGACAGCCCTAAGCCTTAATTCAAAAGAAGATCAGACCCCCGAATCTTTCAACCGTGGCGGCATAATCGGCAACAACAAGTCTCTTCTCGAACTTCTTTCAACCGTGGAACGGATAGCGCCGACAGACGCCCCCGTGCTTATCCTGGGCGAGAACGGCACCGGCAAAGAGATGATCGCCAATGCCATCCATATCAACAGCAAAAGGAAAACGGCACCGTTTGTAATGGTCAACCTCGGAGGTATTTCTCAATCTCTTTTTGAAAGCGAAATGTTTGGTCATGCCAAAGGAGCGTTTACCGGAGCGGTGACAGCCAGGAAGGGTAGATTTGAAATGGCTGACAAGGGCACTATTTTTCTTGATGAGATAGGAGACCTTGACATGAGTTGTCAGGTTAAACTGTTAAGGGTGCTTCAACAGCACACATTCGAACCCTTGGGCGACAGCCGTCCTAAAAAAGTAGATATCCGGGTGGTGTGCGCCACCAATGCCGATCTCAGTTCGATGGTGTCTCAGCGTACCTTCAGGGAAGATCTTTTCTACCGTATCAATCTGATCACCCTTCGTCTTCCTGCATTGCGCGAACGAAGGGACGACATACCGCTTCTTGTGCGTCATTTCATATCGGAAGTGGCACAACGCTCCGGGACCGGCATTCCGGAGATTTCTTCAGATGCAATGGAATTTCTTTCCCGTCTCCCATATCCGGGTAATATCCGTCAGCTGAAAAATATGGTGGAACGTGCAGTCCTGATAGGTGGCAACCGCTTGGAGAAAGAGACATTCTCTTCGATGGAAGGGATAAATGCGGATTCTGCCGATTTGAAACCGGCAGGAACTCTTGACTATATGGAAAAACTTGCCATAGAGGAAGCGTTGGCAAAATCTGAAGGCAACCTGACGCAGGCGTCACGTATATTAGGGATAACACGCCAGACCCTTTACCGCCGTATGGAGAAATATGGAATGAGATGAAGATATTGTTTTTTCTGATTTCTGTGTGCATCATGGCTGTCGGGGCAATGGTATATTTGCTTCCCGCAGAAAAGCTATGGTGGATATATGCGGTGTGTGCGGTTGCGATTGTATTATTGATCATGCTGCTGAGAAGCGTGATAATGCCTTCGGCTACGGCAATGAAGGGTATGGAATTGATCGCGGCGCAGGATTTCAATAACCGTCTTACAAAAGTGGGGGAATATAACGCGGATAAGATTGTAAAGCTGTTCAATTCTTTGATAGATAAGTTGCGCAACGAACGTTTGCGTAATCTCGAACAGGACAGTTTCCTGCGTCTGCTTATAGATGCCTCCCCGATGGGGGTGATGATGCTTGACTTTAACGGAAAAGTCAGCATGGTCAACCAATCGATGTTGAGGATAACTGGCATACCATCGGATACAGACACAGTGGGATGTGATTTGGAAAAGCTCCCGACCGATCTTGCACATAAAATGGCTGAAGTCCCTTTGGGGGAGAACAGGATAATCCGTAGAGGGGATGTGAGGATGTACCGTTGTTATCATCTCAGCTTTGTCCAGACAGGTTTCCCTCGTCATTTCTATCTCCTCGAGAGCTTGACTGAAGAGGTAATGAAGGCTGAGAGAGAGGCATACGAGAAGGTGATACGTATCATATCGCATGAGGTGAACAACACTATGGGAGGTGTGAAATCGGTTCTCGAATTGCTTCATGACGGAACTGATGAGGATGACGTTAGGGAGGTGATTGAAAGTTGCGACGACAGGTGCGACAGGATGTGCTCGTTTATCAGTGCTTATGCCGATGTGGTGAAAGTGCCTGACCCGGTGTTGCGTGAAGTGGATTTGAACAAGGAGATTTATTCGATGCTTCCGTTCCTCAAAGAGATGACCGGCGAAAACATATCGTTGGAATTTCATTCTCCCGATAGGGAATTGAAGGCAAATATTGATATTGCGTTGATGCAACAGGTGATCGTCAATGTCGTTAAAAATGCAGTTGAAAGTATCGACGGTGAAGGATTGGTCGAGATAACGACAGGAGGAAAGGATGGTGGTGTCTGGTTGGAGATATCCAATAACGGCAGCCCGATTTCCGAGGAGGTGTCCCGAAAGTTGTTCAGTCCGTTCTTCACTACTAAGAAAGAAGGTAGAGGCTTGGGACTTACCCTTATCGGGGAGATACTTAAACGGCACAAAGCCAATTTTTCACTTCGCACCGGTTACGATCGCATAACACGTTTCCATATTGATTTTTAAAATGGTCGATGGTCTTTGGTTGTCGGTCTTTGGTCTTTGGTCGATGGATTTTGGACTTCGGACTTGTGACTTTGATCATTAAGCATTGAATCAATTTAATTTAACCCAACGACCAACTTAATTAGTAATGAGTAATGAATAATTAGTAATTAACGAAAGGCAATTGATAATTAATAATTACTACTTGCTGATTGATTTGGCGACCGACAACACAATGAAAAGAATCGGAATATTAAGCGACACCCATGGCTGCTGGGACGAAAGATATGCCATACATTTCAATGATTGTGATGAAATATGGCATGCCGGAGATATCGGCGACTATGGAATTATTGAGCGGCTTCTGGATGTGGCTCCTACGGTACGTGCCGTAAGTGGCAACATAGACCACGGAATGGTAAAGAGAAAGTGCAAGGAGTTGGAAATTTTTCAGATTGAAGGGGTGAAAGTGTTGCTGACCCATATCGGCGGTTATCCGGGTAAGTGGGCAAAAGGGATGAAGACGCTGCTGAAGGAGGAAGGAATCAATCTGATGGTCGACGGGCATTCCCATATCCTGAAAGTAATGTTCGACAAAGAGTTGAACCTTCTCCATATTAATCCCGGAGCGGCAGGCACTTCCGGATGGCATCGTGTGCGTACATTGATAAAGCTGACAATCGACGGCTCCGACATGCGCGATTGCGAAGTGATAGAGCTCGCCCCCGGCAAATTCTAACCCTATTCAATTATCTATACTTTTACAAAATTATTGCAAAACACGATTAATTATAAAAAGGAAGCCGGAGATGACAATGCTTTTAGTCATTCCGGCTCTTGATTAAATGGTAAGTAATAATTATTTAATATGGATCTTTGCTACTTTTTCATTTACTTTAAGAATATAAATTCCTGATTCCAATTGATGAGACTCACATTCTTTTACACTGCCTGAGAAAACAGTAATGCCATTAAGCGTGTAAATATCAACAATCTTTTCTTCATCCAGACCCTTTATTTCGATATGCCCGTTATGAACAGCGATCATTAAATTGCTGTTGTCGGTATTCATAGTCTTGATGCCTGAACTGCTCTCTTTTAAAATTTTTGTTGATTTTACGGTGACAACATTTCCTTCATCATCTTTAACTGTTGCGATCACAAGAAGATTACCATCAGACATTGAAGATACATCCACTACACAAGTATCGAGAATAATATTCTGTTCTTCACCAGATCTTGTCTTTGTGACCCTACTATTGCCTGAAATCTCTTCTCCAGTTTCTTCGTTGATTATCCGATAAGTAAAACCGTATGCTGCTGATGCATTATTGGCAAAAGTGATGTTAAGCATTTTCTGTTCGTCAAAATCAGCAAAAAGTTCCCATCCATCTTCAGAATCATCCGGTTCAAAAATCAAAGTCTCGACAAAGTTATAGGTAAAATCATTATATGCATGGTCGCGTAGAGTAATTTCCCCAATGCCCCAGATCCCTGGGGCAGAACCTTGTGGTAATATCAATGTTTGTTCATATTTAGTCCAGATTGTTGGGTCTCCTCTGAAATATCCCTCTTCATCTGTAGGGGTGGCATCTCCCCAATAAAAATGCATTGACCCTTGTGGATCTCTTAATGTAATACTATATATTGCAAGGCCAGCAATGTTGTCTTTAGCATAGAAAGTCGTTTTTACAATGGTCTCTCCGTCTGGAGCTTCGGGATGACTTGGTTGTGCATAGACATAGATACGATTAAGATCAAGCTCCGCATCCTTATAATCAGGATTTGGAGTTTCTATATGTATTTTTTTAATTGGTTCATGGGACGGATCTTCTGAAAATCTTATATCTTTTGAAATGCCACCTTCATCTGTTATGGATAGATGGGCAATATAATAATCTGTAGAATAGAAATAATCTCGAATCCGATATTGAATCTCAATAGTCTTATTCTCTTTATCTACAATAGTATTCCAACCTGGCATGTGATTTGAGTCAACACCAGTATATAGACCGCCATAGACATTTGATACATTGATGTTGTCATATGCATTAAATTTTACAGAAAGAATCTGCTCATGATGATCGCCTATCTTGACGTCTGATATTTCATATCGTAAACTCTCTTTTTCATATTTGGGGACGATTAAATCTTCTAAAGAGTTATTAATATAGATATTAGAAATGCAATCATTCCTTCCCTCATATCTTGTATTTCCTGCGAGATCGTTAACATTGATATCTCCTGGAATCCAATATCCAGACTTACTATATTTACTTATGGTATAGGTTCCTCTAAGATGCCAAGGATCTTCATTAACGGAATCGAACCCTAAATCGATATATGTGCCGTTCAAATTGCCTTCGTCGTCAATGAATGTTGGGCTAAATATTCTTGTAAAGGCAGAGGATGCTCCATCATTATACCCTTCCAAATGGTTAAGATAGATATCAAATGTCAATTCCTTATCTTCTTCCGGTTTCCCTTCCACAGAAATTTCAACCTTCTTAATTTTTCCGGGATAATCATAATCAGGGAATAAGTTGAGCACTTCGAAAGTAAGATGGTCTGGGATACTTGAGATATATCTTGTCCCATGCATTATTCTATCTCGGATAAATTCATATTTAGCAATGGATCTGCTCATCAGTTCCTCTGGATCTTTAAGGTAAAATGCAACTGATTCCGCCATGTCTTCGTTTGGATTATGTGCATGTGCATATGCGGAAACAAATTCTGTGGTTTTAGTGGTGCTCCAACCGGAATTTGGATCGTCGCCTGCATTTGGATCCTTATACCAACCGCCTATTTCCGCCCATTGACTTTTAATCTCGTCAGAAAAGGAGAATGCCCACAAAAAATGTGTTTTTTCATGTAATATAAGTCTTTGTGTATCGAATCGTTCATTATTCCCTCCGAATGAAGTAATATTCATGTGAGGCGCATTTATAAACTCAATATACCCGTTCTCCATACACCATGAGACAGCGGCTGCCCCGTCATATATGGGGTGAAGATGACCATCGGCTCTTCTCGCAAGATATTTCAAATTAGGCGTCTTATGAAAACCTTCAGGTAGCTCTTCAAACATATTTATTATCGCTACAAGTTCAGAAGGGTAAAATTCTTGAAATGAACCGGCATCTTCTCCTGTTGTATGTGCTGTCAGAGCCGAATAATCAGGTATCTCAATTGAAACTCCAAATCTTTCTGACAGAATATTATTGACCGCATTTTTGTCGCTCCCAAAATCGGTGACAAATTTTGTCAAGGCATGATGTAATCTTTTGGAGAAAAACTTGCCTCTCACCCCATCAAGATTTACAAGGAAGGGGTTTGCGTAAGCAAAAGCATCTTGAGAAATCCTTACTGTATTTCCTTCTCCATTATTCTCAATTGAGAGGTCATCTGTGAGTTTTGTATCTGTAAGGATAAACTTTGACAGAGTCTTTGAATCGTAATTGCTGGGCAATGTTTTCATAGTTTCAAGAAGACGGTATGCGTGTTCCTGAGTCCAAGGTAGTTCTTCATCAACGAGGATTATCTTATATTGTTCCATGAGAATCGCCATTGAAGGCACATCTGAGGGTGTGACTTTTTTACCAAGAAATTCTACTTCTGGACGTGTGTTGATATAACTTGTGGTGGTATAACCTCCTATACTTTCATCTGATTCCCAAACATGATGCCATGCATCAGGATTTTCATCCATTTTGGTGACAACAAGTTTAATACTTATTTGAGGATCAACAGAACCGTCATTATTTACTCTCACCAATTGAGTTTTTGGCAGATTATATCCTGTGACTTCAACTTTTACTGAATGAAGCCCAATAGGTACGTCAGCAAATTCATAACTGCCATTTTCGCTTGCGGCAATGGAGGAAATATAATTCTCGGAACTAATAGTCAATACAGCTGCATCTCCATTTTGTAGTCCTGACAATTCTGTTTTTACTATACTGCCGTGCAAATTGATACTGACAGTAAGCATCATGACAATGCTTATAATTTTTTCATAAAAATGTTTCATGGGCAACTATTTTAGGTTATAAATTTTCATCATATACGCCAAAGACGTGAGGCTACATGCTCCACATCCTTGTGTATCAGGTATCGCCAAACACCCTTCAGTTTGAACATAAGAAGATGTCACCTCACGTCCGGTTGTGAATATTTGGTGAATGGACTTGAAAAATGTCCTTCGCTTATACACACTACCGGATAGAGGGCATTCTTCACCGTTCGTTCAACTGAGTTCTATTTTTGGCGATTTAGATACACAGAACGACTGGCAAATTGCCTTTGGCGTAATTCCATTTGACTATCAAACCTCTGTCTGATGTGGCATAAAGCCTATGTCTTGAAATCAACTGCAAATATAACTCTTTTTAGTGAAGAATGCCTCGCTATGTGACAAATTTTTTTATATGCAATAAGGTTCCAATACTGCAAAGTTATAAGTATAGGATGCCATTTTGCGACAGAATAGGAAATTTATTAATATTAGGGAGGGTATTGGATAGGAATAGACCATGATTTTTTGCGGGCATAACATATGCAATTAAAAATATTTGCAACTGTTACGCATATCGTTGAGTAATTTTGGCTAAAACATTTTTGATTATGGCAAAAATGATGTAATTTTGTTGGAGATGTGGAATTTATGTGAGATTGGTTTTTGTAATAAACATGATTGCAATCCGATTGAACCTTAAATTGAGCGACTATGGAAGAGGTATATTATCCAATTGGCGAACAGAACTTTGAGAAAATAATTACAGGCGGCTGGCTTTATGTTGATAAAACCGGTTTCCTGAAATATTTTCTGCGCGGAGGATATTTCTTCTTAGGTCGTCCACGACGTTTTGGGAAAAGCTTGTTTTTGTCTACTCTGAGATATTTTTTCGAGGGAAGGAGAGACCTTTTTAGCGGTCTTGCAGCTGACTCATTAAAATGGGATTGGGCGGCGCATCCCGTGTTTTATCTCGATCTTAATGCATGGGGTTACTATGAATCGAATGCAATTGACCAGGCTTTAGACACACACTTGAAAGAATGGGAAGAAAAATATAACGTCAATGTTGATTGCTTTGAAGATTTTTCAACCCGACTTAGGAATGTGATCAGAAAGGCTTTTGAAACGACAGGCAAACGGGTCGTCATTCTTGTAGACGAGTATGATAAACCATTGGTAAATACTCTTGATGATAAGAATAGATTTGAAGCCAACCGAAATAAATTGGCAACTTTTTATTCCGGATTTAAAAGCTGTGCCGAATTTATCCACTTGCTTTTTTTGACAGGAGTCTCCAGATTCGGGAAGGTTTCCATATTCTCCGGTCTTAATAACATACAAGATATTTCTGTTTTAAAACAATATAATGCCATCTGTGGAATATCTGAATCTGAACTTGATAACAATTTTCGGGTTGGGCTTCACAAGTATGCTGATAATTGGGGTTGGAATGTAGATCAGGTAAAATCTGTTTTGAAAAAGTGGTATGACGGCTATCATTTCTCGGAAGGTGCTGAAGACATTTACAATCCTTTTTCTCTCTTGTTGGCATTAGATCGCTGTCGTACGGAGAATTTCTGGATTGATTCAGGAGGAAAACCTACAGTCCTGATAGAACCTCTCAAAAAATATGGCATAGATCTGAATGTCTTTTTCAACGTGAAATGCACTCGTGAGGAGTTGACAGGGATAGAGATTGATTCATCCCAGCCTATAGCTTTGTTTTATCAGAGTGGATATCTGACAATAAAAGGATATGATCCCTTTGCAGACTTGTATACCTTAGGTATTCCAAATGGGGAAGTAAAGAGAGGGTTTCTACAATATCTTTTCCCTCTTTACACCTCTCTCAAAAAACAGGATGTCGCTTTTAATGTTTACCAGTTTGTGCTTGAATTTGAATCAGGTGATGTGGAAGGTTTCATGAAGCGGCTGACAAGTCTTTTTGCTTCGGTTCCTTATGAAATGGAGATGCATTCTGAGAGGAACCTCCATAACGCTCTACTTATGTTGATGATTCTCGTCGGGCTGAATGTCCAGACAGAATACCGCACTTCTGACGGTCGTATAGACTTGTTTGTAAAAACTTCTAAATATTATTATATCATTGAACTTAAACTCGATGGCACTGCCGAAGAGGCATTGGATCAGATCAGAAGAAAGAATTATGCGCTCCCGTTTGCTTCCGACGGCAGAGGTATTATAGCAATAGGTGCATCATTCTCAAAACAGACCCGTACAATAGACTCTTGGAAATCAAGTTTGCTTAATTGACCCTCACAGTCAATATTGGGAGCCGATGACGAGAAGGGCGAGGCTCAGGAGGAGGATGCTGAGGTCGATCAGCTTTGGCTTTATATTTTTTTCGTGAAGGGCGATGACTCCGTAGAGGAAGCTGACAATCACACTTCCTCTTCTTATCATTGAGACAATTGCCACCATCGAACCATCGAGCGACAGGGAGTAGAAATATGCCATGTCGGCGACAGTCAGAAACAGGGCGATACACGGTATGGTCCATCTCCATACAAACTTATCACCGATCTGTTTCTTGTTTCCTTTGATAATTGAAATGGTGATTACCATTATGAAACATTGATAGAGTGAATACCACCCCTGTACCTCTATAGGAGAGAATGATTTCAAGAGATATTTGTCGTAAAGCGCACTCACAGCTCCTAAAAAGGTGGCGCCGATCGACATCCATATCCATTTCGAATGTTTTATCGAAAAACCTTCCTTAGCTCCGATGCGGGAAATGAAAAACAGCGATGCGAAACCGAGGGTTATGCCTAACCATTGGATCCAGTTGAGACGTTCACCGAAAATCAGAAGCGCCCCTACGAGAACTATCACCGGACGGGAAGCATTGATCGGTCCTTGAACCGTCAGGGGAAGATGTTTGATTGCAAAATATCCCAATAGCCAAGATCCCAAGACAATCGCTGATTTAAGAAGTATCTGGAGATGTCCTGTCACAGTGTTTCCGAATCCCCAGTTCCCGTGTGAGACTCCCTCAATTAGAAAAGGCGACATATATAGCGCTCCGAAAACAGTATTGAGCATGAGAACCATGAGCACATCGTTCCCTTTTACTGAAAGCTTTTTAAAAATGTCATAAAACCCGAGACAGAGAGCGGAAACCAAAGCTAATATGACCCACATAAAATAGAGTGATTGTTTATTTCTGTTATCAGCGTGCAAAATTACAAAAAAATCCGCGACTCATCCACGAGCCACGGATCTTATTTAATTAACTCTATTTATAATTGATCGATGAAATACTGATTATTGTCTGAGCAACGAAGAGCCGTTGTCTCTGTTGTTCAGCCCACGGCGTGCGGTACTGAAGATTGACCCGAAATCCGCCTGATATGTAAATGACAGACATATCATGTTGGCATTATTCTTTATGTATCGGAATCTATAGCCGGGGTTGGATGCTGAATAATCCCATGAGGGATACTGAGTGCCCTTTTTACTAAACATGTAATACCAGCCGATATCTAATGTCCAGTGTTTGTTGGGGGAGTATTGGAAGTCAAGTGCGTCCCCGTTCTCATCCTTGCTTATTGAAGTTCCCCAAAGGCTCTTACCCGGGAATTTTCGCCAGTAACTGATCGTGAACGGACCTTTGTTCCACCATAAGTTAATAGAACCGTTTACAGAATTAAGCCTGTGTTCCCAACTATTGCCTTTTGCCTTGTAAGATTCATAATATAAGTTAAGGTTCGCACCAAACATCTTTGCCAATCCGTTAAAGCCGAAACTCAATCTTCCCATAAGGTTTTGTTGTGATTTGAAATTCTGACTGTTGGAAAGAAATTTTCCATCTCCTTCGTAGGTGACGTCTGAAAATGTGGGTTTGTCAATATGGTTGATGCTAAACATTGCTCCGGCAGTCCATATCCCTTTTTTGAAATTCAAAGTCATGCCGTTGTAAAAGGCGTCGCTGACTTTGAGATCCGGATTTCCATTGCTGATCATGTAGAGAGAGGTCTGTTGAGGATAGTCGGTGAGCGATGCAAGCCCCGGGATTGAAGGAGAGTAGTTGAACTGATACGTAAGAGTCCACATCTGATTGATGTTCCAGCTTGCAAGCGCTGATGAAAGATTACGTATGAAATGGCGTTTGTTGAGGTCGTTGCGCATCCAGAACAATTTGGCGTCGGTAGCAAATCTAAGATAGACAGGACCTGCCTGTTGGGTGAGCTGAAGGTATACGTAATTGTTGTTTTCAGTCAGTGTCGCTTTGTAGTCGGTCACAAGATAACGGTTGTCGTTACCTGAAACGGTATTTTGGTAGCCGGCGGATAATTCTGTCAGTTCGCTGAAAGTATGGACGTAACTGATTTCCGAAATGAGAGAACGACGTCGGTTGTCAGTGTCTGTTATGTAGGATTCCTTTTCTCCGTCCTCGAAATTTTCAGTTAAGGTCCTGCGGTAGTCTGTAGTTGATAGTGTCCCTACCACCTCGAGTTCGAGTGAATTTTTGCTGTTGAAGTCTTTGCGTAGATATAGGTCAAGAGAGGGTGTAAAACTTTTGCTGCTTGATTTGGATTCATTATGATAATCTCCATTCAGAGAGTCGTGGGTGTCTCCTTTAGAACTTCTGCCATCATTGAAAATCGCGGCATTGAATGTTGCAGAAAATACCAGTGATTCGTCAGGACGGAACACATATTTAAGATTTAGAGGATTGTTGAGATAATGGAAAGGGGATTTTGAATTGGAAGTGAGATTCACTCTGAAATTATCTCCTATCAACGAAGACTCGGAATAATCGTACACATTGTTGTAACTACGCCAGGAAGGATTGTAGGAAAGTGTGAACTGGGAAGGTCCCAGGTGGTATGAGCCTCGGATATTTCCGTCTACGAACCCCGTTGTAGGGCAACCACGCCCCCAGATGTAGATGGATCCACCGTCGTCACGTTTTTTCAAAGATATATTGATGAAACCTCCGGCACCTTTATCGGCATATCGAGCCGGAACGAATCTTGAATATTCCACCTTTGAGATATCTTTCGGATTGAGGGCGTTGACATCATCCTGTGTTGAAGGGACACCATTGATAAGTATGACCACACTTGATCCCATTACGCTCATTGAGCGGTTTACAGGATTGACTTCGAGACCGTCGAGCTGGAGTTTTCTTAGAAGAGACAGTGCGTCGGATGATGCCTTTACATCCATAGATGACGGAATGACAATAGTTTTCCCTCTTGATTCTCTGCGTGATTCGGCAGTAACCACCAATTCCTGCAGTCCGCCTGCCGGGGAAAGATATATATATCCTAAATCCATATTCTTTTTTACACCCTCAAGAGTGATTTCATAGTCGGCAAACTCCGGAGATTCAATGTTGAGCCGTAATGTTTCAGCCTCTTTGCTTTCTATTGAAAATACACCTGTTTCATTTGTTTGAGTTGCCATGATCTGTTTCCCGTCGGCAAATAATTTGCATGAGGCACCGATTACAGGAGTGGAATCGTTTTCCGACAACACTTTGCCAAAAATTTTGACATCTGCAGAGATTGACTGGCATGTAAATAGAAACAATGCAATCAATACCCCCAGGCGAAATATGGAAAGATTAGTTAATTTGAAATGGGACTGGTTCATTTTGTTGTAAAAATTATAAACAGAAAGCGATTTGTTTCGCTTTCTGTTTATAAAGACGCAGTGATTGTTAAGTTGTGACAAGAAAAATTAAAGAATTTTGAATATTCTCATTTCTCCGACAGAATTCTGCTGATTTCTTGCTTCATGATATGATGGGCTGGAGAAGCCATGTCACCGTGATTATATCCATCAAGTTTATAAATCCTGACATCGGGATGTCCGGCAAGTTTCATCATTCTCCACATATAGAGGTTTTCCTCGTATCTTCCATAGAGTTCTTGTTCTGCGTCTCCTGTGATTATAATATAGGGAGGGCAATCCTTTCTGACATGGAAGAGGGGTGCATGATTGTCGACGTATGGGGTCAGTTCTCCGATTCCTTTGCTTTTACGGTCGGAGAAATGGGTTATAACCTGTCCGCTATATGGAATAAGGGCGGCGATTGAATCCGCGTCCACTCCATATTTATCAAGCCATTTCTTTTCAAGTCCGATCATACTTGTGAGATATCCTCCTGCCGAATGCCCGGAAACAAATATCCTTTTGGGATCGCCCCCATATCTTTCAATATTTTTGAAGGTCCAAGCCACGGCTTCCGCGGCATCGTCGATACATTGCTCCACATCTACATTTGGAATCAATCTATAATTTGGCGCGACCACCACATATCCGTGATCCATCAGTTCACCGGGTATAAATTTGTTTCCACCTGTAAGACCGCCGCCATGAAACCATACGATTACCGGCATATCCTTCCCTTCTGCATGATGATGGATGTCAAGTTTTAATCTTTCTTTTGAGTAGTCATCGGTTTTTGAAGAGTAAAAAATGTCAAATTGCGTGGAATATTGACTCTGGGCGATAATAGTCATGAGAGTCAGCAGAGAAAATAGGGTAAGAAGTAAGCGTTTCATATCTTTTTGTCAATTAATTCGGTTGCGAAGATAAGAAATTCGTCCTTAAAAAAGAATTTTTCGCCAATAAAAAAGTTTTTTTCAAGCATTTTTTAAATCTTTTGCGGAAAAATTTCTGTAATTAGGATTTTATAGCTAATTTTGGCAAAAATCCAAAAATCATTTAACTGATATCACATGGCAAGAAAACTTCAAATAAGAGACTTGACGCTGCGCGATGGCCAGCAGTCATTGTTTGCCACTCGTATGAAGCAGGAAAACGTTGACAAACTACTTCCTCTTTACCGCGAGGCTAAGTTTTATATCATGGAAGTATGGGGCGGTGCAGTTCCCGATTCCGTGATGCGTTACCTTGGAGAAAGTCCGTGGGACCGTCTTCGTTCTTGCTCCAAGGAGATGAAAGGTATTTCTCTCCTTTCCGCACTCTCCCGTGGCAGAAACCTGTTCGGTTACGTGCCTTATCCAGATTCAGTGCTTGAGGGATTTTACAAAAAAGCAATCGAGAACGGTCTTAACGTGATGCGTATATTCGACGCACTCAACGACCTTGACAATATCAAGAGCTCAATCAAGATGATCAACGAGCTCAATGGTGTTAACGGAAATATTGCAATTGCCGATACGGCTGTTTGCTATACTGTCGATCCCAAGGGTACGCCAGAGGAAGAGAAAGTTTTCACCGACGACTACTTTATCAATAAAGCTGTCGCTATGGAGAAGCTTGGCGCGAAAATGGTTACTCTAAAAGATATGGCAGGCCTCGTTAACCCATCACGCATCTACACTCTTATGCCAAAATTGAAGAAGGCTCTTAATGTTCCGGTAGATTTCCATACCCATTGTACTCCGGGATATGGTCTTGCTTCTGTTTTGACAGCCATCATTCAGGGCGTTGATATCGTCGATACCAATATATGGTGGTTTGGTGGAGGTTCGGCTGCTCCTGCAATAGAACTTATCGACATCTTCTGTAAGAAACTCGGCATAGAGCTTGAAGTCAATATGGAGGCGGTGGCAAAGATTCGTCATGAACTTAAGGATGCACGTAAGGCTCTTGCTGATTTCGACCTTAACAAAGATAAATGGCAGCGTGATTTTGATGAAGCGTTTGCTGTCATGCCAGCTGAGATCGATGCGGAATTCGACCGTGCTATCGAGGCTGCAAAAGCAGACAAAGAAGAAGAACTTCTTGATGCATGTCATAAGATTGAGGCATATTTCGGTTTCCCGAAACCCAATGAGATCGTAAAGAATGCTGAGGTTCCTGGCGGTATGTATTCAAACATGGTGGCTAATCTCCGTGCGCTTAAGGCAGAAGACGTTC
This sequence comes from uncultured Porphyromonadaceae bacterium, assembly GCA_947073495.1. GTDB lineage: Bacteria > Bacteroidota > Bacteroidia > Bacteroidales > Muribaculaceae > Lepagella. The sequence goes on along the minus strand of CAMTMX010000052.1, from coordinate 5,145 downwards.
TTGAAGAAGCAATGGCGCTTATCCCGAAAGTACGTCGCGATGCAGGTCTCGTTCCCCTTGTCACTCCAACAAGTCAGATCGTGGGCTCTCAGGCAGTTTCGTTGGCACTCGACCGTCGTGCAGGAAAAGCTGATTATACCAATAAGAGCAATCAGTTTATCTCTCTTGTTAAGGGTGAATATGGCAACACTCCTATTCCTGTAGATCCTAAGTTCCGTGAGCAGATAACCGGGAGCGCTGAAGAGAAACCGTATGATGTTTCTTCCTATCAGCAACCGGAGAATACTGTGCTTGATCAATTCGGAGGTGTGAAACTTGCTCAGAATGAAGAGGAAATGCTTCTTCTTGAACTCCTTCCTGCTGTAGCAAAGACATATCTCTCAAATAAGCGTAAGGCTGAATATGAGGCAAACAAGGCTAACTCACCCCAAGCTCAGGAAACTAAGAAAGCTGCCAAGAGTGAAGTTACCGGTCCGGTTTTCGCTGCTCCTATGGGCGGAACTGTGATGAGAATCAAGGTTAAACCGGGCGATACTGTCAACCCTGGCGACGTTGTGCTTGTATATGAGGCAATGAAGATGGAGAACGATCTTGCTTGCGACATGGGTGGTGTGGTTAAGCAGGTGCTTGTCGGAGAAGGCGATGTCATGGCAACTGCACAACCTCTTATCGAATTTGCAGGAGAAGCTGATGCCGCTTCCGATAGTGGAGCTCCGGCAGCCGGAGGTGCAGTCATGGTGGCACCTATGGGAGGAACAATCATTTCTCTTAAGGCTAAACCCGGTGATGCTGTGAAAGCAGGCGACACGATCCTTGTGTATGAGGCAATGAAGATGGAGAATAATCTTGTTGCTGACCGCGATGGCGTGATAGCTAAATTCCTTATCGGAGAAGGCGACGTGATGGCGACAGACCAGCCGATTGTGCAGTTTGCAGGGACAGGTGCTCCGGCTAAAGCAGCCCCGAAGGCTGTCAAAACTATTGGCGCAGACGGTAACTATAAGGTAGATCCGGTCAAGGGATATGACATTAATAAGGCACTTCACCCTGTTGAAGGAGGCACAGGAAAGGCTCCCGCTGGTCTTCGTACACGTAAACAACAGACTGCTACAATCAATGTTGCTTCAGGAAAAGCAGTAGGCATTACAGTTCTTCCTGATGGAACGGTAGAAGTAAATATGGATTAATCAAACAATCTTCATAAAAAATGGCGTCTTGAAAAATCAAGACGCCATTTTTTTGTCAATTAGTAATTATCAATTAGTAATTATCAAATTATCAAATTATCAAATGTCAATTACTAATTACTAATTGCTAATTGGTTGACCTTATTTGATATTGGGATTGAGCTTGTTCCAATCTTTGATAGGAGGAAGCACACCCATTTCGATCACTTCGTCGCGAAGCTTGCAGAGGTGTTCATAACTCTTTTCAAGTTCAGCTTCTTCTTTAGGAGTGCCGTTTACAGGCTGGATAGTAACGCCGTTCTTGTCAACAGTGGTTTCCATAGCCATCATGATATGGTTGAACTTGCCATTGTCTACATAGGTTCCTACAGGCCAACGGAACGGTTTGCCACCCATGGCTGCTGCAATCATCTCGATAGAGAGATAAGCCGGGCTCTGGAATGAAGAACGTCCACGGAGATCTATGATGGTCTTGCCACCCTGGATCACACGTACTTTCATCTTTTCCCATTCCTCTTCCGGAAGCACTTCTGTACCGATGATTTCAGTAAGAGGTTTGCCATTGATTGATGTGGTGGACGCAAATACTGCCATCTGTTCGCCGTGTCCGCCATATGTGCGTGAATTAACTACTGTATCCGGATCGATCTTCATATATTTTGCAAGCTCGTTACGCAGACGTGTGCTGTCAAGCGCTGCGAGAGTGGATACCTGAGAAGGTTTCAATCCCGAATAAATAAGTGTGATAAGACCGGTTATGTCTGCGGGGTTAAATACCACAACAACGTGTTTTACTTCCGGGCAATATTCACGAATGTTTTTGCCGAATTCTTCAGCAATCTGGGCATTCCCTTTTAGAAGGTCTTCGCGGGTCATGCCTGCTTTACGGGCAGCTCCACCCGATGAAACGATATATGCTGCGCCTGTGAAAGCCTCTTTCACATCATTTGTGTAAGTGATGTTCATTCCTTCAAATCCACATTGCAGAAGCTCTTCAGCTACGCCCTGCAGTGCGGGGAAGTAGGGGTCATACAAGCAGATATTCGGAGTCAGTTTCATCATGATTGCAGTCTGTGCCATATTTGAACCGATCATGCCGGCTGCACCTACAATCAAAAGCTTTTCATTTGATAAGAAGTCCATTTTATTACAAATTTATGTTTGTATGTTGTTTACTCATATAACATTCGTATGGAGAAATCGGATATGGAAATTGAATATTTTAAGTAAAATTAAGTGAACATACGTATTGTTTTTGATAATTCAACCGGAATATTTATTTTTGCTTTATAGATATGAGGTAATTCCAATTCAAAATATAGATGAAGTTAGATAAAATAGTGGTCGCTCCTGATTCATTCAAGGGGTCTCTTTCAGCTTCGGAGGTGGTGAGCCTGTGCAGTGAAGCTATCAGAGATATTTTTCCTGAAACGGAGATTGTGGATCTTCCGCTTGCCGATGGGGGTGAGGGTACGGTAGATGTGTTGAAAAATTCTTTTGGCGGACATCTTGTCAACCTCGAAGTTGAAGGTCCGTTGGGAGAAAAAGTATTAGCACGCTATCTGTTGTCAGAGGATGGTATGGAAGCTGTGATGGAAATGGCTCAGGCTTCAGGTCTGTGTCTTCTTTCTCCGGAAGAGCGGGATCCGCTGCTTGCATCCACTTATGGGGTAGGGGAGATGATTATGGATGCAGTAGATCGAGGATGTCGTAAAATTTTCATGGGAATCGGAGGAAGTGCTACCAACGACGGAGGAATGGGAATGCTGAGGGCTCTCGGGTTCCGTTTTTTTGATAAAGATGGAAAAGAACTTCAGGGTAGGGGAATGGATTTGGAAAAGGTAGTGAGGATTGATTCATCAGACATAAATAGAGGAATAAGGGGTGTGGAATTTGTTGTGGCTTGCGATGTTGATAATCCATTGGTCGGGGAGAGAGGTGCGTCGTTTGTCTTTGCACCACAGAAAGGTGCGGATCATGGCATGGTATTGCGGCTTGATCGTGGAATGAGAAATTTTGCGGAAGTCATTAAGAGAGAATTAGGGATGGATGTCGGCTTGATGCCCGGAGCCGGAGCTGCCGGAGGTCTTGGCGGGGCATTTGCAGCATTTCTTGGCGGGAGATTGCGGTCAGGGATTGATATGGTGCTTGATGCAGTCGGTTTTGATGAAAAAATAAAAGGAGCAGATCTTATATTGACGGGAGAAGGCAGCATCGACAGGCAGTCATTGATGGGGAAAGTATTGAGTGGTGTACTGAAAAGAGCAAAAAATCAGAATGTCCCGTTGGTGGCAGTATCCGGACAGGTAAAAGATTCCGAAGAGTTGAACATGGCGGGATTTGCTGCAGTATTCCCCATAGAAAACGGCCCCGTCTCCCTCGAAACAGCCATGTCCAAGCCTTACGCTTCCACCAATCTCAAGCGCACAATCCGCCAGATTCTCCTCCTCCTAAAAAATACCAAATGACTTCCTTACAGTAGCCTTCTTCCAAATACACTCCTTCCCAATACATTCCCTCCTCTGCCAATTATGCATTATGCATTATGAATTGACCAAAAGGTGGTCATTGATTGAGTGGATCATCTTTATCTGCTCCTCGCAGCTTACCACATATTGCCTCCCGTTTTTAAGTTTGATAAGGATACATTGGTTCCTGTTGCCGTAATATCCGAAGTAGGTGCCGATAATTATATCATTGAAATAACCCCAATATCCTAAAAATCCACCACTTCCACACAGCCTTATTCCTCCTGCGGAGGGAATACAGGTATCGGCTGATGATATAGAGGAATAAGGGATAGTTTTAGATTTAAGAAAACGGTGAATTATAAAGGCGTTCCCTGTTGTCTCAACAGCGGTTGGAAAATAGAAAAGGCTAAAACCGATAAGAGCGATTGAAATAAATACGAGAGTCAATAACTTGTTTCCGTTATCACTGCATGACACTATCCCGACGATAAGAAGGATTACCAATGCAAATGTTATGACTTTGCAATATGTGCTGAGAGCGACTTTACTTTTCATAAATATGACGTTTATTTTATTATTGTTGAAAGATTAGAGATTTATCAGTCATCATCTTCAAGAATGAAGATAGATTCCACCGGTTTGGAGAAGAACCGGGCAATTTTCAGGGCGAGTGGTGTTGAAGGGAGAAAACGGTTTTTCTCGATTGCGACAATAGTCTGTCGACTGACTCCCACTGCATCTGCAAGTTGTTGTTGTGTGACTACCTTTTCAGCTCGTTCCACTTTGATTCTATTCTTCATCTTCTATCATTTTATGAAATCGATGCATCTCAAGACGGAATATCAAGACATAGATTATAGGAAACAATACAAGGTTTACTATCGCAAATTCCATGAATTCGACACCATTGATCAGTATTGTGCTGAGAATAAGAAGTATTACGTATACGTACAGAGCGTTCAGAATAGCGGAAAGCCTGATTGCCCTTGTCATCTCGTCTTCCGTTTTTTCTTTTGAACAGACTATCAGCAGTGAACCCAATGCAATTCCAATAATAACGGCATCGTTTATCGCGGTCTCAAGAATCCCTGTAGGTCTTAGCAGATCCGCATAAATAAGAAGTCCGGCAATCAATGCGGGAATAAACAAAATCCAACCCAAAATGTGGAACGCAGAAGGGAAAAGCAAATTTTTCATATTCAAAGATTATTAGTGAACTCGTATACGCGCAGTCAAGCCTTTCCACGGCTAACCATGTGCTTTAATTCCATAACGTAGCAATGTTTATAATATTTTACAAAATGTAAAGTTTTATTTACATCTTTCTTGGGAACGAGTTTTAGAAATTGTTTAAATTTATTTGTCGAAGGAATTGAGAGGATTTGTCGAGCAGATTTTTGATATTTATGACAATATTGTCCTAAATAATTTTTGAGTGCTACTCAACGTGCAGAGGCATCAGCCTTTGCAAAAATGACATCAGAGTA
>CAMTMX010000051.1 GCA_947073495.1 uncultured Porphyromonadaceae bacterium | reverse complement strand
GTGACCCCGGTGGGGCTCGAACCCACGACCCAATGATTAAGAGTCATTTGCTCTACCAACTGAGCCACGGAGTCATTCTATTTGCTTGCGGGATGGTTGGTGTCTCTCCCGTTTTGCGAGTGCAAAGTTAGTCACTAATTTTGTTATGTGCAAATATTTCGATAAATTTTTTCAGATTTTTTAAATTTTTATTGAAAACATGCGGTTTTTTGAAGAAAATAGCTTATCTCTCCCATTTTTTATCTATCTTTACACGATATTTCCCAAGTCTGTGTAAGATGAGGAAATATCAAGTGCGTTTCATTCCCTCCTCCCGAAATTTATACAAACAATAATTGTCTGAAAAATAGATTTAACCCTTAATATCAATCCAAGTTATGAACAACAAGGTTCTTTATCTTGCTCTGGGCGTTGCCCTTTTGGGAACTTCGAGCTGCTCCAAGAAGCTCGGTGAGTTCCAGAGCAACTATTTCAACACAACTCCCACGCCTCTGGAGACTGTGGGTCAGAACGTGCCTGCCACAATCACCGGCAACATCCCTGCCAAATTCATGGTAAAGAATGCTAAGGTGACAGCTACCCCCGTACTTGAATATGCCGGCGGTTCAGTTCAAGGTACTCCCGTTACAATTCAAGGTGAAAACGTACGTGCAAACGGACAGGTTGTAAGCTACAACAACGGCGGCACAGTGCAGATACCGTTCAACACAGAGTACAAGCCTGAAATGGCGGAGTCTAATCTTTATCTTGATTTCCAGGTTGACCAAAACGGCAAGCTCTATGGTCTTCCCCGCGTGAAGGTGGGCGAAGGTATCATTGCAACTTCCACTCTTGCTTCTGCAGCAACTGTAACTCCCGCGATCGCAAAGGATAAGTTCCAGAGAGTGATCAACGAGAAATATAATGCAGATATCCGCTTCCTCATCAATCAGGCAAATATCCGCAAAAAACAGATCACTGCCGCAGATTATGTCGACCTCAACAAGCGTCTTCAGGAAGCTAACGCAGCAGCCAATCAGGAGATCGCAGGCGTAAACATCAATTCTTATGCTTCTCCCGACGGTTCTCTCGCATTCAACACTCAGCTTGCTGAAAAGCGTGAGGCAAACACAACCAAGTTCATGGAAAATCAGCTTAAGAAAGACAAGATCACTGAATTCGGTGAACTTACCTCTTCTTTCACTCCCGAAGACTGGGAAGGTTTCCAGGAACTCGTTTCCAAGAGCAACATCCAGGACAAAGACCTTATTCTCAGCGTCCTCAAGATGTATAAGGATCCAGAGCAGAGAGAAAAAGAGATCCGCAATCTTTCAAGCGTATTCGATGAGCTTGCTGACCAGATTCTTCCTCAGCTCCGTTACTCTCGCATCCAGGCTTCTATCAACGTGATCGGCAAGAGCGACGAGGAAATGATTCAGCTCTTCAACACTGATCCTTCCAAGCTTACTGAAGACGAAATCCTCTATGTTGCAACTCTTACCAACGACAACACCCGCAAGATGGAGGTTTATCAGAAGGCTACTCAGATCTATCCCAACAGCTACCGCGCATTCAACAACCTCGGTCTCACCAAATATGAGGCTGGCGACTATGCGGCTGCACAGAGCGCATTCGAGAAGGCTAAGAGACTCGATCCCACTTCCAAGGAAGTTGACATGAACCTCGGTCTCGTTCAGCTCCTCAACGGCAACTACAGCAAGGCTAACGAGCTTCTCGGTGCCGCTGCAGGTGTACCTGAGACTGCTGATGCACTCGGTGTATACTATCTCACTCAGGGTGAGGTTGCCAAGGCTAACACAGCATTCGGCAATGCCAAGACCAACAACGCTGCTCTTGCCAAGATTCTTGCCAAGGACTACAGCGCAGCTCAGTCTGTACTTTCTGCAGTGCCCAATCCTGATGCAACTACCTACTACCTTGCAGCAGTTGTCGGTGCACGCACTAACAATGAGAGCGCAGTTGTAAGCAATCTTAAGAAAGCTATAAGCCTTGACAGCAACATGCTCAAGCAGGCTCAGAACGACCTTGAATTTGCAAAATTCAACCTCAGCAGCCTTTGATCAATTAGCGATTAGTAATCTTAGAACAATTAGCAATTAGTAATTAAAGAAGATTGCTAAGTTGCAGACAATAAAAAATGCTTCCGGATTCCGGAAGCATTTTTTATTGTCTGACAGATATGCTGAATTTTACAAGATTTATAAATCGTATAAGACTTATAAATCTTATACGTCTTATATAATTGCAAATTACTAATTGCAAATTACTAATTGCTAATTGCTCAAAGCGCTCCTTGTTCTATGAGGGTGGCTATGCGGTCGATGATAGCATCCTCGTCATTCTTTTCGGGATTAAATCCCGCTTTCATGTTCATTCCGAAGAAACGCCCGAACGTTTGCCAGAAGCCGGCGCGGAAAGATCCGAGAAACGCTTTCACAATATTGAAGGAGCTTTGGTCGGTTTCGCGGTTTATAAGTTTAAGAAGCACTTTCCCCTGTCCCTTGGTCATTGTCTTAACCACAGGCTTATATTGTTCGAAGATATCCTTTTCAAGCCGTTTAAGGTGCTTCTCTCGCTGTTTCTTGTCGGGGATGGTCTGGATATACTCGTAAGTCTCGCAAAGTGTTGCAAACGCCAATTTCGCATATGGAAGAGTCTTCCGCACATCGCGCACGGTTCTCCAATAAAATTCTTCCTGTTTCTTGTTTTTGAATTTCATCGGGGGATATACATACACGTCGCGTAACATTGTCATGCGCACCGTATCTCCGTATTCATCCACAAATCGGTAAAAACCTTTCACCGCCTTTACTTTCACTTCAGGATTAAGCGGCAGGGATGATATGTCGGCAGGTTTTGACCGGGCACAGACCACCGCCGCTCCTGAAAGCATGAGAGCGGAGGCGATATACTTTATGTTGCCTAAATTACCCATCTGCTAAATTAACGTTTTGAACTACGTTAAAGTATATCTAAAGCCAAAATAGATTCTGTGCCGAATTTCATCAGGGTGTCTATGATTGAGAGCTCGCGTTGTAATCCGATGGCTATCTCTGTTCCCCTTTCTTTCGTTGCATACGAACCGGCATATGAAGTAATATCCTGTATGTTTTTAAGGTTTATTATATTCAAGAATGAGCATATGGCATGGTGAACCTTGGCATTAAATCCGGGCAAGGTGTATTCTTGCGAATTGTATACTTCTGTTATGAGGGGTGTGAGGTGTTGATAGAACGGACATCTTCCGTATGCAGCTTCGAAGGCGCCGAGATGCACATGCCTCCAGTTGCCATGGTCTGACAATCGCGCAGTGGAAATGAGCGACGTCCGTTTTAAACGTGCCGCGCCACCCTCTATCGCCATTGAGAGAATGATCTCATTGCCGTTTGCCATAATCCGGCAACGGGCATAGTCCTTGCCGCTTATGTCCGTTGCAATATTCGCCGCTGCAATAGATTCAACATCCGGCAAACCCTTGCGGCGTGCCTGCCACCATGCCGCATACCATGCGGCAGATGGGGCGAAAGGTATGACTAAATTATTCAAAACTTGGAACTATCTGGGTTTGCGTCGCGGAGAATACGGTCCCAGCGGACTTTGCCGTCAAAAAGACCTTTCTCTTCGTCAAACGAGACGATGACAAACATTGGGGAGCCCACGATATGGTCTTCCGGCACGAAACCCCAGTAGCGAGAATCTGCCGAGCGGTCGCGGTTGTCGCCCATCATCCAATAATAGTCAAGCTTGAAAGTATAATATTCGGTCTCTTCCCCGTTGATATAAATTTTCCCGTCTTTAACCTGCAGGTCGTTCCCCTCATAGACACTGATTGCGCGCTCATAAATGGGGAGATTGTTGAGGGTGAGATGCAGTGTGGAGCCGCTTTTGGGAATCCAGAATTCTCCCATGTCGGGACGAGTCCATCCGTAGTCCGCACCAAGAGGGAACATGCCTGACAGATCATAATATCCGCTTTCACTTTCCTTGCGTAGAGGCCCGATCACCTCTTCCCAGGTCTCGACCTGGGCTTTCATTTCCTTTGTCAGAGGGACGTCGTAATAATTGAATCCTGCGACTTCGTTCCATACGGGAGCGTCGCCGTGGTCATCCCTCCGGACCCCTATCGATTGCCATTTGTCGGCGGATATCTGTCTGCTTACAGGGATAATGTAGTTATACTGCACGTTTTCAGGTTCGGGGATGGGTTGCCCGTTGATGAATATGGAATCTTTGCGGATTTCAAGACGTTCGCCGGGCAGACCGATTGCACGCTTCACATAATTTTCCCGACGGTCTACAGGACGCCATACGATCTCTCCGAACACCTGAGGATTCTGTTCGATATATTCACGCGGATTCCCGATCCCGTTGCGGCGCAGGTCATAGCAAATCTGATAATAATCGGGATTCTGTATTTTCAGAGCCACAGTGTCGCCCTGAGGATAGTTGAATACAACGATGTCGCCGCGTTTGATTTCTCGGATGCCGGGTAGACGGTGGTATTCAAGCTGAGGATGTTCGAGATAGCTTTTCGTGTTTATAATCGGCATGGTGTGTTGAGCCAAAGGGAAATGGAGAGGTGTCTGCGGCACACGCGGTCCGTAGATGGTCTTGTTTACCCACAGATAGTCGCCCACAAGCAACGATTTCTCAAGACTTGAAGAGGGTATCTTATAGTTCTGTCCGATAAATGCGAAAATCATATAGACCAACACGAGGGCATAGACTATTGCGTCGACCCAGCCCATTACGGTGCGTGTAGGTCCAGTCTTCTTTTTCCACCATGTCCAGGGGATATAGGAAGTGATATATATGTCGAGAAGGAGAAGCCATATAAGACCGAGCCAGGGGTTTCCCATCCAGATCACCCAAAGAAAGAAAAGCACGGAAACGATTCCGAATCGTATCCAGCGGGTAGTTTTAGTTTGGCGGATCCTTTCAAGGAGGGATTTCATCCCCTTTTCAGTCGGATCAGCTCCGGGATTTGCAGGATTGAATGGTTTGTGTCGGTCTGTCATTGGTAAAAATAGTAAATATGGTTCATGGTGAGCCGTATGAGGCACACCATGAATATTTTAAATTAAAGATTATACAAAAAGTCCGTTAGTCTTGGTTACGTCAGAGAGCATGTCTGCCATGGTGAAAAAACCTTTCTTACCCTTGAGCCATTCTGCGGCTTTCACTGCACCGAGTGCGAATCCCACACGGTTTTTCGCCTCATGGCGTAGAGTGATTGTATCCACTGTGGAGTCCCATGAGATGATATGGGTACCCGGCACCTCCCCTTCCCTCACGTGTCCGATTTCGAGGGCATGGGGATTCATCTTTTTCCCGGGTTCCGGCTCTTCCCAGCAATTGATGCGGTCTACGTTTGCCACCAGTTCATCTGCAAGGGTGATCGCCGTGCCTGAAGGATGGTCGAGTTTATGGATATGATGTATCTCCGTCATTGATGGAGTATATTCCGGGAAGTCGTTCATGACTTTAGCCACATACCGGTTGAATGCCATAAACAGGTTTACTCCGATTGAGAAATTTGAAGCCCAGAGGAGAGTGCCGTCCCCTTTGTCGCACATGTCTTTGATGTCGGGGAGGGAGCCGGTCCATCCTGTAGTGCCCACAACTACAGGCACCTTGGCTGCGAAAGAGGCGAGAATGTTTGCCACGGCAGTGCCGGGGGTTGTGAATTCGATAGCCACGTCCGCACTCTTGAATTCCGGGGTGTTGAAGTCTTCAGTGTTGTCAGCGTCGATAATGCTTACAATTTTATGTCCGCGTTCTTTCGCGATGGATTCGATGAGATGGCCCATTTTGCCATATCCTATGATTGCTATTTTCATTTGCCCGTTGGTTTAAATACGCAAGCATTGCCGGCTTGAGTATGGTGTATTAATTAATAAACGAAGAAAAACGGTGTTTATGATTGAACGCGGAATAAACATTGGCGGTTCAGAAGCCGAAGGCTATATTATCGATATAAAGGGTAAGTCCTTCCGTGCCCACAAACGCCTCTCCGCAAGAAGAAGACGCCATCATCAGGACATGTGTGGGGACAGCGTCGGCGGGCGCCCAGCCCACTTCCTCCACGGGCACGAGTTTCCCTTTGGAATTGCGTGCATAATAAGCTTTTTCCCCGTTGAGCAATCCCATCCAAGGCTTATAGAATGGTTCGCGGGTTATATCGCCGTAATGAATGTCGAGACGGTGTCCCTTGGTCCAGGGAATGGATTTGCTGTAACGCTCCCTTGCTGTGCCTACTCGCTGCGCATAAAGTTTACCGTTAGAATCCTCCCAGCGTTTCTGAAGAAGCACGTATACTTCGGCATTGTCTCTCCCCTGAAGTGTTTTCTTGGATGAGAATCCGGTTGATTTTGTGCGAGTGTTGCTTTCGGGCATATCCACTTGGAAATCATAGACGAGAGCAACCGGTCGTTTTGTGTATGGCACCCCCATCTCCATCTTCGAATATGGGCTTTTGGTAGATGTGATAGGTTCGAACACTCTGCCGAGATAGATGGAACCCGCCACCATCACATCCATGTTGATAAGTCCGAGCACTTTAACTTCTTCCATCCTTGCCACCATTTTTGCACATGTGTTGCCATTGCGGTTGAATGGCGACACTGTGTTTGAGGTCTTTACTACCCCGGAGACTTTGGCATAGACGTTGCTTGTAGCCCACGGGGAACCTCCGGCGTTGACGTATGCCACATTCCCTTTTATATGATCGGTCGGGGCAATCGCATAGACAGTCTTTTGTTTCCCTCCAATGATTTTAGATTCGGTGATGTCGCGTGTCACCCATTGTGAGAAATCGCCATACTTGATCGGTTCCAGGGTCAGTGCCGACACATGGACGGAGATAAAGAGAGAAATCAATATTAAGATGCAAGGCTTTTTCATATCGCTTAAAAAAGAAAACAGCGTCGGGCAGACAGGCGTCTGTGACACTGCAAAATTACATAAAATCTTTGAAATGCGCTTGATATCAGAGAGCACAATCGGCGAGAACGAATAAAAAAACTTCCTTTTGGGAAATATAAAATTTTAATATTTATGTGTGGCTAATAGTGTCGTGACACCAGCCTAAATTGAAATTCTACGCCATTCTACTGTCAGGGGCAAGAAACCGACAGGCATTATTGACAATCTCTTCCGTGAGGTCGTGCCCCCGAAGGGATGAAAGAGCGGTGATGATTTCGGTTATGGGGGTTGAAGATTCGTCGGTTTCTGCGAGCAGAAGGTCAGTCGGGACTTCCGGTACTGCCGCATCGTTGAACTTATCGTTGAAAGATAGCCATATCCCGGCGTCGGTGAGCATGCGTGCCACCGTGGGTTTGCCACGGAATCCATGTATAAGCCAGTTTTGCGTCGGCTTCATGTCTTTTTTCATTCCGATGATGATGTCATGGGCGTGGACGTTGTGGATCACGAGAGGTTTGTGCAGCTCTTCGGAGAGATCGATCTGGCGTTTCATCACCTGCATCTGCTTGAAAAGCGGTCCCCCTTTCACGAGGTCGATGCCGCATTCACCGACAGCGCGTACCTGTGGATGGCGACAAGCTTCTTCAAATGCCCTCCACGTGTCGTCGGAAATATCGTTGACTGTTTCCCAAGGATGAATACCCACCGAATAGAGTTGCCCTTCTATGGGATTGAAATTTTCGGGTGTCACACACACGAGAGCTTCCGGTTGAGGAGCGGGACGGTGGGTGTGGATGTCTAAGATTTTTAGCATAGTTGTGGTTTATGGTTTTGGAGAAATCTGATAGCTTAAAACCGACAAATTGGAAATCAGGGCACGGGATCGTAGCCGCTTCCTCCCCATGGATGACAACGTGCTATTCTTTTTATGGCAAGCCATGTGCCTTTCGCCGGTCCGTATTTCCGTATCGCTTCCACGGCATATTGGCTGCACGTGGGAGAATAGCGGCACGCAGCCGGGAAATGGGGTGAAATGGCTCCCTGATAGAAGCGTATGAGGAGGATAAGAAGTTTCGACATAATAATAATCTGGATGAAACTGTATTAAACAGTTTCAATGGAATCCCGGGAATCGGTTTTATCTTGACGGCTGGCTATTTTGTCAGCCAGTTTTTTTAATAATAACTTGATTTTACGTTCAATTGTTGAGTAAGGGAGATTTTTGTCGTGCAGATATATGAAAGCCATGCTGAGAGTGCGAATGCTCCCTTCAGCTTCGATGTCGCCAAGAAATTCTTTTCTGTTGAGACGATAAGCCTCGCGTATCCTTCTGCGCATCAGCACACGGTCAACGGCATGACGACGCTTTTTCTTTGGCACGGTTATAAGCATCTGCAAAGTGTCGATGGGTTGCGGCACATGGTCGCGGAATGTGTTACGGAGAGTTTCCTCATCGATCGCTCTCCACGTGAGTCTGATAGGGAATTCATAGAGGGAGCTCCCTTCTTTGAAGAGAGACTCAACGAGCGAGCGATGGCGCAGCTTCTCCCCTTTCCTCAAGGTGAGACGCTGAGACGATGTCGCCGTAGTGGATTGTGCCGCTGAGCTTTCGGCGGTCATGCAGTTTTCCCCTTGTTTCATAATCTTGCGATTGCTTTGTGCAAAATTAGTAAAACTCGGTCAATTGGGCAAATTGGGTGTTTCCCGTTTTCCGTTTTCCGTTGCCTGTTTTCCGTTGTCTGTTTTCCGTTTTCTGGGGCGTTTCGGAGAGGTTGTGTGCCGCTGTTTATTCCCTTTTCAAAAATTATAACGGAGGGTGAGAAGCATTTCTATCGGACGGAGTGAATATGAATATGTGGTCAGGTCGAGCGTGTGGTAGAGGGTATATTCATATCTGCGCATGTCGGTAAGGTTGCGCGCTGTCAGTTCGATGTCAAACTTTTTTATCGAATATTTTGCGCCCGCATCAATGAATACGTTCGATTTATAGTTCCCCTCTTCCAGTTGAGAACGGTTGAAAAACACTCTTCCATAGATTTCAAGTTTTTTTATCGGGAATACCGACACTTTTCCGTTGACTGAAAATTCGCGGAGGTCGTTTGAAGGTATAAAACCTTGAAATGATTGATGGTTGAGAGTGTAGGATAGATTTGCCGACATGGCAAGGATATTGTTGAATTGTTCGGTTTCTGCCTTCAGTGTCGCGATATATGTGGCATTCTTGATGTTGACCAAAGACGAGGAGCGCATTGACTCCCTTTGCATCCACACTCCTGTAAGATTGAGTGACAGGCGCGAGTTGATCCCCAAAAGATGTTTGGTGGCATTGACCATTACGTTTGAGATATCGGTGTGGGTATTGGAATTGAGCGACGAGTTTGACGTGCCCGACTGGTCTACATCCATCACAGACAGGGAGTTTGTCTCCTTTCGGCTGAAAGAAGCCACCCCTTTTAGATAAAACCCTTCCAGTGGATTCCTAAGAGAGTATGAAACCCGTGCGGATTTCGAGAGGGTCTTCACTAAATTTCCGTTTCCGAGAGTGGATGTGTTGCGGAAAGTTGTGAAAATCGGGTTGTCTATGAAGTCTGTAATGTCGCCTGTGTCATGATTCCAAGAGGCGGCTGCCTCAAACCAATGGTTTGGATGAGGTTTGAAAAAAATATCGAGATTTCCGTCAACAAACACTTTGTCGAAACGGTGTGTCTTTTCGTTGACAATATCGGTATATTTCAGATCTCTCCATTCAATCGGGAGGGTGAAAGTCACCGAGATTTTCCCGGGGATGACGAACTTATAGAAAGGCGATGCAGATGTCTTCAGAATATGCCCCGAAAGATCGTTGCAGAGAGGAGCAGACTCCTCCTTTTGTCCGAAAGATACAAACTTGTCGTGGTTAATCTGGAAAGCTAAATCTGCGCCTATTGTAGATTTTCGTGATACTTTCCAGCTGTAGCCGGTGGTCTCACGGTTGTAGAAGGATCTTCCCTCCACATTCTGGCGCATGATTTGCGTACCTGAAATTATGTCAGAGGCTGCGATGTTGCTGAAAGGAGTGTGCCTATATGATGTCTGCGATGTTATTTCGGTAGCATTCCTCCCCTTCCTGATGATTGTGGAGAAATCGTTGAAAAAAGAGAAATTACGGTTGTGCAGGGTCTGGCCGATGGATGATGTGTTTACAATCCCGTAGTCGTTGTTGTTGAAATTGCCTGTGAAATAAAACTGGTCTTTGAGATACAGCTTGTCGGAATTGTTCTCGATTTTCGCGGAAGCTGAAACAACATGTTTTTTCAAACCGTTGTCCACCTTTTCGGAATATATGGGGTCTTTGAGACCGGATGCGAGATATTCAGTTGTAGACATTCCGTCGAAACTGTCGTGGTCAAGACCGTAGGATGAGTTGAAAGTGAATGTAAGGTCTTCCTTGAGTTTGAAGAGGGTGTTTGCCGTGAAGTATGCCGACCGGTTGTCTATATATCGGGAGCTTGTCAGCGAAGGTGTGCCGAATGGTGTTCTCCCGAAAGTGGTGAATGCCTTGTCACCCCGGTCGTTCGGGTTGAGGTAGTCGTTTCCTGTATTGTTGCCGTTAGCGGAGACGATAGTCTGGTTGGTCGGGGATACCAGCATTGTGTAAAGCTGTCCCGACCATAGAGTCTCGTCGCCATATCCGGCTCCCCCTTTAATGAACCCTACAGGCTTGAGCATCCTTCCCTTTTTTAATTTTAGATTGAGAGCCGCTTTACTTGATTCGGAAATCCCTTTCAAAGCTTTCTTTGGCTGATGGCGTTCGTAGACGCTGACAGTGGAGATATCCTGCGGGGTTATGTTGCGAGATGCTATGGCATAGTTGTTCCCCATCAGGTTGAGCCCTTCGATATAAAAATTGTTTATAGGTTCACCGTCATACATTATGGTTCCGTTGTCAGACACCTCGATCCCGGGGAGTTTTTTGATTACATCTTCTATGCTACGGTCCCCTTTCCCGGTGTAAGACGCCACATCGTAGGTGATTGTGTCTCCTTTCATACGCACCCGCGGCACTTTCACAACGACTTCCTCCAGAGTGAGCTGCTGCGGTTCGAGAACAGCAAACACGGAGTCGGCGGAGTTGGAAATCCACGTTTCATGTGGAGCATAGCTTTTGGATGCGAATGTGATTTTTGCGGGGAATGATATAGTGTCGGCTTTCATGAGGAATGTGCCGTCTCTTTTTGAACTTGTGAAAGCCTTGATATTTTCGTCTTGATATAAGCGTAGCATTATCCCTTGCAGAGGAGTTCCCTCAAGGTCAGTCACTTTCCCTTTTATCTCTACTTTTGCATACACTGACAACAGATTCAGGAACAGGACGGTTATAATCAGGATTCGTTTCATGATATTCAGTTTAAGAGGATTTGGTTCGTTTGGGCACTATTCTCAATTGCGTGCTTACTCCAGTTCGATTGGGGCAAAAAATAATTTCTTTGAACGTAGCATCAGTTCCTCTTCTTCGGAACGAGGAATCACCATGCCGGAGTCAACAAGCATGGCTCCCGAGTTTTGACAATACTCCTTATACAGATTGTTAAATTTTTCACGTGTGGTTTTACAATATAATTTTTTACCATAACCGAAGGGAAAAACATCATTTTTTGTGCCTATTGCCTCAAAAAAATGTTCACCGGTAGAATCTTCAAGTTTTAGAATCAGTCCCGGTAACCCTTGAAATTTCCAAGGACCGGCATCTTCGGGGATATCGGAATACCATGCTGTCCAATCGTGTCCTCTCCATTTTGCGGTAGCCTTCCGGCATTTGTATCCGATTATCTCATCAGATTCATCGGAGAGTTCCCATTCAATTGCAGGGAGAGGTTCGGTATACCTGTAATAATTTATAAATTCCTTACCGTGGAAAGTGATAGTCCCCTCTGTTTTATTTGTGAGAGTGGATTCCGAAATCGTTTCGTAATTACGAGATAGCTCCCGATATTCTTCAAACGGAGGATCAAATTCCGGATTCTCCATGTATAATGAATCTATCTGATAATTGTCATAACCACCATACTTATTGAAATTGTTTCCTATGGTAAGCATCTCATACTTTACGCGTCTTTCATTTTTAACCGGATCGATGGCGATATGCGCATATACTATCTCCATTGATGCCGTGTCTTTCACAATCTCTTTTCTATGTCTGAGATCTAAAATATGTTCTGCATTTGCTGTAAGGCAAATGCTTAGGATGGCAATTGAAAATAATAAATTTCTCATGGCTGTAATCGGTTTGATATTCAACTTTCGCTTACGAGAGTTGAGGGCTAAGGTTATTTAATTTAAGGATTAAAAGGTTATTTTTTGGTTGAAAAGATTGTAATAAATATTTTCTCAAAAATAACCTTTTAACCATTCAATATTAGAACTTTAATGGCGTTTGCGAAAGTTTGATAAAAATTTTTTGCAAACGAAGGTTCATTTAATTGCCTAAAGATACGACTAAATGTTGACATTTGCAATATGTTGCCTGATTTTTGTTCGTAAAATCTCCAACATTTTCGCAAATAGTTAGGCATCAGGAATCATGATCTCTTTCAAATACACGACCATCGTCTGAAGTGCAGAAGATGGTCGTGTATTCCCGGCGTGAGATCCACATGCCAGACCGGATAGTCGGATGACACAAATCTTGTCATCACTCCAGTTCGATTGGAGCATAGAACAAGCGACGCTTGCTGTTTCTCAGCTTTTCGAGATGTTCTTCCGATTCAAGGATCATCCCTGAGTCAGCAACTATTCTTCCGATATTTGCGGCATAGTCCTCCATGCTTTTTGCGAGTTTCTCTCGGGTGATCCTGCTATACAGATGCTCCTTATACCCGAACGGGAAAACATCGTTCTTGACTCCGATAGCCTCGAAATAATGTTGACCGGAGGAATCCTCTATTTTCAATATAAGACCGGGAAGCCCCTGAAATTTCCAAGGACCGGCATCTTCGGGGATATCGGAATACCATGCCGTCCAATCGCGGCCTCTCCAATTTGCGGTAGCCTTATGACATTGGTATCCTAACACCTCTTGCGTCTCGTTATGCAGTTCCCATTCGATTTCGGGAATAGGTTCGGTATATCTGTAGTAGTTAAAAAAAAAGCCGCTATAATAAGTCAATGTTCCATTGGAACGGTCCATGGTCATGCTGTCACGGATAGTGTCATATTGTTTATAAAGATTATAAGATTCCGGATGATCAAGATGAAGAGTCGGGTCAGCCATGTAAATGGAGTCGAGCTGATAGTTCTCGTATCCCCCGTAATGAGAAAGCCTGTTGCCGAAAGTCAGCATCTCGTATTTAACTTCCCTTTCGTTGTTTTTCTTCGGATCGATTGCTATGTGCACGTAGACAATCTCACTCCGTGCGGTGTCTTGAATATTCAAGATGCCGTTATCTCTTAAATCCAAGACTTCGGCTTTAACACAAGACATGCCCACAGAGATAGTAAATATCAGGAATAAAAGAATGCTTCTGTAATTCATATAATGTTGTCGTTTAATTCAATCGTAGCTCGCTAAAGCCGATGGTTATTAAATTTTTAGATAGATAAAGGATACATCAATTCATAAACAGGAGATAATTGTATGGCTTTATACCCCTCAACTTCCTCCCCTACGAAAGTTGAAGGGTATAAAGGATGTGACAGTATGTCCGGTATTGCCATACTGTTAAGCCGGATATTTTATGGTTCCTGCGGTTCTTGAGGAGTTGTGTCCGGAGTGGATGGTGTCGTACTGCCGCCGGTATTGCCGCAATAGATCTTTTCAAGATCTTGGACATATTCTTTCCATTCATCGGCTGGAAGACCTGACGGATCTATTGTTTGCACTTCCGTGCACGTAAGTTCCAAAGTGTATGCGGATACACCAAATGTTACACAAATTGTGAATAAGGAGAAGATAAACAATTTCTTCATGCTTAATTGAGTTTGAGGTTAAAAAAAGAAGTTGATGATCACAATAATAATCGATTATTATTTCAAGTATATAAAAACTCCTGACATTAACCCGGGGAGGTGTCGAAAGAAACCGGGATTATAATACTTCCGGATCAAAAAAGGAAAAGACTTTACTGCATTAGCAGAATCGTTTAATCAAATGAAAAGTCGGTGCTTGCGGGCTTGGACAATGAGAATTTCATGAGATTAATGTTTACGGTCACAAATATAAATAATATTTTTTAATTTTACAAAATTATTTTTAATTTTTTGCGTTGTCCGTTGTCAGAATTGCTGATTAACACTAATGACTAATTCACTAATGGACGTTGTCCGTTTTGCGGTTTCGGGCGCCTCGGAGAGGCGCCGGGTCCCAGTGCTCCCTGTGTCTTTTTTTATTCGGGTCAGTTTTTGGCGGAATATTTTGGGATATGTGGATATGTTTGGTTAATTTTGTCTTTTGGATGCTAAGTGGCTGAGGAAATTGCTTCTATGGCTGAAGATTTCCCGGATGCCCGGTATTTTAATCTAATTTGAAAAAATTATGGCGAAAGATCAGACAGTTTTGTTTCATTCCACTATATTCGGACCTATCCATAGCCGGCGGCTCGGTGTGTCGTTGGGAATTAACCTTAGCCCTGATGACGGTAAGGTCTGTTCGTTCGATTGCATTTATTGCGAGGCGGGCTATAACGCCCAGGGTCCCGGTACCACCGGTCTTCCATTGCGTGAAAAGGTGAAGCAACAGCTTTATAACAAACTCACGGCTATGAGCGCGGCAGGTGACCCGCTTGATGTTATCACGTTTTCAGGTAACGGAGAGCCGACTTTGAATCCGGATTTTCCCGGCATTATAGATGATGTGATCAGGCTTAGGGATGAGTTTTATCCTGACGCAAAAGTATCGGTCCTGACAAACTCTACCCGAATCTTCAGTGCGGCAGTTGCAGAGGCTTTGAAGAAAGTCGACAACAATATCCTTAAACTTGATTCTGCAATCGAACCAACAATGCGTCTGATAGATCAACCGACGTCACGGGAGTTCACTGTGGAACGAGTGGTTGAGGGTTTGAAAGAGTTTGCCGGCACCGGGATTATTCAGACAATGATGCTTCGCGGGGAACATGGAGGCATCGTGGTTGACAACACTACCCCTGAAGAGGTGGATGCCCTGATAGCTGCGTATAAAGAGATCAAACCCATAGAGATCATGCTTTACAGTCTTGACCGCTCAACTCCCGAGGAGAAGCTTATCAAAGTTGAGAAACCGGAACTGGAGTCGATAGGGAGAAGAATTGAGGAAGAGACCGGGATCAAGGTGCAGGTTAATTGATAATTCAAAATATCAATGCATTAAGAATTCTCAAAATGGTATTTCCGAATAATCTGAAGAAAGGGGATGTGGTGGCGATGGTTTCGCCTGCCACTATGGTGAAGGAGGAATATGTGAAAGGTGGGGCGGATTTCCTGAAGAAGATGGGGTATGTGCCACGTCTTATGCCGGGTGTGTTGTCTTCCCCCGACGGGTCGTTCGCCTCCACAAGAGAGCAACGTGTGGCGGATGTCCGTGACGCTTTGCGTGATCCTGAGGTAAAAGCGATCTTTTGCACGCGTGGCGGATACGGCTGTGTGCAACTCATATCGGAGATTCCGATGGACGAGGTAAGGAACAATCCGAAGTGGATAATCGGTTTTTCAGATATATCCGCGTTGCATGCCCTGTGGTATAAGTCGGGGGTGGCGTCGCTTCATGCCCCGATGGCAAAACATCTCACCATAGAGCCTGGGGATGATGTCTCGACAGCGCATCTGTTCAGAATCCTTGCCGAAGGACCGGAAATGGATTATGAAGCGGCTCCACACGCGTTCAACCGCCGTGGGCATGCGCAAGGAGTTTTGCGGGGAGGGAATTTGGCGGTGCTCAATGGTCTTGCCTCTACCCCGTTCGACCTGCTAAAAGTGGAAGAAGGGGAAGAGGTAATCCTGTTTATCGAGGATATCTCGGAGGCTATCTATGCGGTGGAAAGAATGCTTACACGTCTTTACCTCAGCGGAACCTTAAGCCGGATAAAAGGGTTGATAGTGGGTCAGTTTACAGAATATCGTCCGGATCTCAATCATGAGAGCATGGAATGTATGATCGATGCGTTGCTCCGAAGGTATGGGATAAATGATATCCCGGTGGCATTTAATTTCCCGGTAGGACATGTATCAAGGAATTATCCTATGGTTGAAGGAGCCAACGTGGACTTAGATGTGACTCCCGAATGTGTCAGCTTAAAAACAATATGACAATGGCAGAAATATCGATCAAGGAAGCACAGGGTCTGGTGGATGAATGGATAAAAACTATAGGGGGAGGTTATTTCTCGGAACTTACCAACATGGCTGTGTTGACCGAGGAAGTGGGTGAGCTTGCGCGTGTCATAGCCAGGGTTTATGGCGACCAGGTGGCAAAAGAGGGAGATTTGAGAAAGGGTCTTGCCGAAGAATTGGCGGATGTGATGTGGGTGGTCGTATGCCTTGCAAATCAGACCGGAGTGGATCTCACGGCGGCTTTCGAGGCGAGTCTTGAAAAGAAACGTTCCCGCGACAAAAACCGTTTTAAATGATTCGATGTGCGATTATAGTCCCATGTTTTGAAGAGGAGTCCACTCTCCCCCTTACTCATCGTGCCCTTTCAGAGACCATGCGGCGGATGATTGAAGTAGGAGAGGTTTCTGCGGACAGTTTCATTCTCTATGTCGACGACGGGAGTCATGACCACACCTGGGATATCATAACATCTTTTTCCGGATCCGGTCAAGCGCTAAAGGGAAACGAGACTCCGGTATTGACGGAGGGGGTCCGTCTGTCAAGGAATTTCGGTCATCAGTATGCCTTGCTTGCCGGAATGGAGTATGTGGCGGATAAATGCGATACATGCGTCACAATCGACGCGGATCTTCAGGATGACCCTGCTGTCATCCATGACATGATAAGGGCTTACAAGAAGGGTGCGGAGGTCGTATACGGGGTGCGCAGCCGCAGGGAGAATGACGGATGGTTTAAAAAGCATTCGGCGCATGCCTATTATAGGCTTCTCAATGCTCTTGGGGTGGATTGTGTGTATGATCATGCCGACTATAGGCTCTTGGGTTCGCGAGCGCTTGCCATGTTGCTCGAATACAAGGAGCGGAATGTGTTTCTGAGGGGAATAGTCCCCCAGCTCGGATTCCGTCAGGAGAAGGTGTATTACAGACGAGGAGAGAGGAAAGAGGGAAGAAGCAAATATCCATTCGGGAAGATGCTGGAATTTGCGGCTGACGGAGTCACTTCCTTTTCGGTCACTCCGGTGAGGATGCTTTTCTGGTTGGGGCTTATTTTTATGGCCACGGCATTCGGAGTCGGCATCTACGTTTTGATCCGTTATTTCAACGGGGAAACAATAGAGGGATGGACGTCGCTGATATTGTCTATCTGGTTTTGCACGGGAGTCTTGTTGTTCGGGATGGGAATCCTTGGGGAATATGTGGGCAAGATCTATGTGGAAGTGAAAAAACGCCCCCGCTACAAAATCTCGGAAACAACAAAGGCATAGCTCAGCTATGCCTTTGTTGTAATTAGTAATTGCTAATTGTTTAGAGGAGCTGGAGCAGATGAAGCTCATCGCGTATCTCCCTGCCGGAAAGATTACGCTTGCGCGAGATGATATGTGCAAACTCATCGATTGCAGGATGCAGACGCGGATTGTTGAACAATCTCTTCATGTGCATCATCGCATTGTTGTAGAGGTTTTCAATTTCATCGTCTTCGAGTGAGCAGGTGTCGCGACCTTCCTTTTCAACTTCCGAATAAATCTCCTTCATAATTTCTTTAGGCGCCTCTTCTTTCATGCGCACCACTGAGCGTGCCATCACATTAGAGAGAACCATTGCAGTGGTGATATGAAAATTCTGCACGAGATTGTCCCAAGTGGCTTTGGGAGATATCGATGGGGAGCCTTGAAAATAAAATTCGTGAGAAAACTCCACCATCGGTCCGTCGGAGTCCAGGCTTATTTCAACCACACGGTCTATTGCACGGAGACTTGCAAGCGAAATCACCATCCCGGCAAGACCGTATGCCCTGTCGTCCTCATTAAGGTATGCCAATGTCAATTTTTGCTGGCTCATATCTGATTTTTTGTTTTTCAGGATAATTGAGGGATTTTCAGCGTCCCTCGTATTGAAGTTGTTTAATTATTTCAACGAAGAGGGCGGCTATTTAGTTTCCCGCATCCCAATTAAAAGAGCACTTTCAAGCCTGCGGCGATGGATATGCCTTGTGCCGGGAGCATAGGAAGCATTTCGTCGTGACGGTTGAGCAGATTATCTGCCTGCAGCCATACGGTAAATGATTTCGTAAGGTTCCAGGATGCCCCGAGGTTGAGCAGCGTCAGGTCGGGAAGATTCATGCTGCACAGGGTGCCGTCCGCCTTATCCGGGGTGACTCCCCCGTTTGGCAGGTCGGAGATTGCACGAGTGTAAATGCATCGTTTCGCGCGATAATCGAAACCAACAGAAAGGCTCAGCTGTTCCATCGGTTTTACGGTAGCATCAACGTCCATAGTGACTTTCGGACGGTCGTAACCGTTGAAATAACCCTTTTCTCCATCCTGAGGCTGGATTGACCCCTGAGCTTTGAAAGAGAATTTGTCTGAGGGCTCAAATGATATGTATCCACCCACACTGACTCCATGCAGATTTATGCCGTCGGCATCGAGAGAATATAGCATGCGGTCATATCTTGAAAGCTGGGAAGCTTCGTTTATTCCGGGTACAGGGGCTCCCCCATAGTTCATCCATGCCTGATACCATCCTCCGAGAGGAACATTTTTGCTTGATCTGAACGAACCTTCCAGCCCAATTGAAAAGCCTGAGAAGGGACCTAAGTTCACTCCGAAAGAGGCATCTATCGGGGTGTAGGTGGGGCGGGTGGAGGCAAGGGCCGGCATCATATAGTAATCATGCTGATAGAGGTTGGCGAGAGTGTTGAGGGAGCTTCCTCCGAGCACGTTGAGATACATGCCGAACTGTCCGGTCTGGAGTGCGAATTTCACGTCGGGCGCTACATGGAAGAATGAGTAGCGGTTGCCGTCGGGACCAGCGTTGAAAGCAAGGTCGATATCGGCTCCGAGGCGAATCTCAATCAGGTTCTTGTTGAAGCGATAGTAAGGCGTGAGGGTTAGCATGCCGTAGTTGTTGGGG
Source organism: uncultured Porphyromonadaceae bacterium (assembly GCA_947073495.1). GTDB lineage: Bacteria > Bacteroidota > Bacteroidia > Bacteroidales > Muribaculaceae > Lepagella. Next base: position 4,614 of record CAMTMX010000051.1, on the reverse strand, counting down.
CGGTTTAGCGAGTATTCTTTCATTCCCCCCGCCTGTGCATAGCTGAATATATTTTCCTGGCCGCCATATATAAGCATGTTGAGGTCTCCATCGAGTCCTACGGAGCTTCCGTTGTCCCAAGGCATCCTTACGCCTCCGGCGAATTCCACATTTGTCTCGCGGTTGCCTTTGGCGTTTCCTTCGCCCCATTCCACAGGGAGTGTCATTGCGCGATATGCGAAATGACGCACACGTGCCATGGCATGGTAGGCAAGGTTTGAAGAAGGGCGTATGAGAGAAGACCAATCGAGCCTCATCGCGAAATCGTTGAGCGTCTGTGTGGGCGCGTCAAGACGGGTGTCGGGGAGTGCATGCGGATTGAATATGCCGTAATAATTGAAAAGCCCCACATGATAGTCTAAGGATGCGTCAAGACGTCCGTAGCCTTTAACCACGTGGGAGGCATAGAGACCTATAGATTCATCGTAGCGGTATTGTTTCACGCCTGAAGTGGCATCGCTCAGCTTGGGCTCCCACAAAGATGTGGAGTTATGCTGCAGGCGTATGCCGGCAAGTGTGGAAGAGTTGTCGATGAAGCGGTAGCCGGCGCTGAGCGTGGAATTGAGCCATGACCCGACACCGAGCTCAAGATAGCCGGGAGTTCGGGAGATGTAACGGGTGTCGCGCCATCCCGTGGCGGGCATTGTCATGAGAGAAGGGGTAAATGACGCAGCCACTCCCCCGCTTTCGTAGTTGAGGGGGGTGGCGCCGAGAGAGAATTTCACCGCTTTCGGGAAAGTGTTGATACGGTCTATGCGGATAATTTCCGGCACATACTTACCTTCCACGTTGATCGACTCATGAAGCTGAGCCTGTGCGGGAATCACCCCGCATGCCATAAATGCGAGAGCCGCATTCAGATATAATTTATTGAAAGCCATGTCTAATAGGTATGTTAGAAATTATTTCCATTCTTTAAGTCGAGAAGATATCATGTCGTGGATATCGAGCTCTTTACCGGGATAATTATCGCGAAGGCTCTTGAGATATTCCACGGCGAGATAATCTTTTTTCTTGGCGTGGTAGACGTCGGCAAGGGCTATAAAACCGCGTGCGAGCCAATATTCGTGGGGAGAACCTTCGTCGGTGAATGCGGTCAGCACTTTCTCTGCCCCGTTCATGTCGCCGGTATCGATAAGGTGCTGTCCGAGTGTCACGGCAGCTTTTGCCCCGGAAATACTTTTCGGGTTGGATGCAAGCTGTTCGAGCATTTCCGCCGCTTTCTTGGGATCACCGCTTTTCAGCATTGCGGAAGCTTCGTAGAATTCCGCCTCCTCCATCTGATCTGCAGAGAGACCGCCGCTTGCCCTTACAAGTGCGGCATAACGCATTCTTTCGGAATCTTTGTCGGTGTTGCGCATAATACCGGCGTAGGCATCCGCAAGATAATCATTCCCTCCGCGTTTTTCCAGTTCGCGGTATGTCTCCAGTGTTTCTTTTCTTGTAGCCGCCCCGCTCCCTTCGAGAATCTCTGCTTTCAGAAGAAGAGCCTCAGGGATCTGCGGTGCATCGGAACGTCGTTCGATCAACGCGTTGAGAGCGTTGAGGGCACCTTCATAATCTTCTTTTTCATCTTTCCCTGTGGCTATGTCGAGGAGAGCCTGGGCGAGATAGCGTCCGTTGGGATAGTCGCTGACATATTGTTCAAGAAGAGATATGTTGGTGATGTCGTCTGCGAAGACTGTTTCCGCACCCTCAAATGCGAGGGTCTCCATCTCCGAAGCGTCGATCTGTGGAGCTCCCGGCACAGAATGCAGGAACGATGCGTATTCGCGGAGACCACCGTTGGCGGCATAATATCTGCGCAGGTCGTCGTTGGCAAGGACCGCCTCTTCACTCGAAGGCCATTTCATGATGACTTCCTTATAGGTTGCCTCGGCTTTTTCAGGTTGCTTCGCCTCCATGTAGGTGATTGCGAGGTTGAGCATCCCCTTTCTTGCCTGTGCGCTCTGCTTATATGAGGCGCGAAGCTGTTCGAACGCCTCTACCGCCTTTGAGGTTTCCCCGAGTCCTGAATATGTCTGCCCTTTCTCGAGAAGTGCGTTAGGTAGCCATTTCGAGCCGGGAAATTCGGAAGGCATCGCCGATAGTTCGGAAAGCTTGCGTTTGATGTCTCCGTCGAGCCCGTACATCACAGCGCGCCGGAATGTGGCGTAGTCGCTGTCTTGGGCACGGTTGTCGATGGCTGCCGAATAGTTGCGGAGAGCCTGTTTGTAGCTGCCTGCATAATATTGTGCGTCTGCCATTCTTATCAATGCATCGTCTTGCATTCTCTGCGGCAGTGCCGGACTTGATTTCAACGCCTCGGAGAAGGTTGATGCCGCCTGACTGTACTTGTCACCCATGAGCAGGGTATAGGCAAGGTTATAGAGCGCCAGAGAGCGGTTTTCTCCCCTTCTGTCGGCATTGAGGTATGCCCGGTAGGCTTTCTCCGCCTCCGAATATTTCCCGAGGGCATAGCATGCGTCGCCCAGCCAGAGGTTGGATTGAGCCTGCAATTGGCGGTCGCCGTTTATTCCGACAGCCTCCATGAGATACTCGCGTGCGTTGGAGGGGCGATTATTTGCCATGCATTCCATTCCGAGTTCATAGAGGATCTTCTGTTTTGCCTCCAACACTTTTGCCGACGGACGGTTTATCCTGTTTATACTTGCAAGAGCGTTGGCATAATCTTTTTCATTGAAATAGGCTGTGGCAAGATATTCCTCCACCTGAGAGGCATATTTCGAACGTGGGAACTGTTTTAAAAATCCCTGAAGCAACGGGATTGAGGAGCTGAAAGGGATATTCCCTCCATGAGTCCGCGCCACGATGTAGTTGAACATCGCAGTTTCCGTCACGTTGCGATCGAAGTTCATTTTCGATGCCTTTTCAAACGATATCGCGGCAGCGTTGCTGTCTCCTTCCCTGACGGCAATCTGTCCGAGATAGAGGTATGAGCTTTGAGCGAGGTCGTTGTTTAGTTCTGTTAGCGAGGCGAAATGTCTTTGTGCCGAGTCATAGTCCCCGTTGCGGTAGTCAATCACTCCGAGAGTGTAGACCGCGTCTGCCGCCGGGTTTATGTCGGCAGTGTTGACATATTGAGAGAGATAAGTCTCCGCTTTCTCATAATTCCCTTGCTTGAAGTAGCTGAGACCGATGATACGTTCCGTTTCCGGCACAAGCTCATCTACAGGATCGCTGTCGAGCAGTCGGGTGCCGAGAGAGATTACCCGGTCGTATTCTCCTCGAGTATAGTCTATCTGTGCGAGATAATATTCAGGTGCGATGCCATCCTTAGAGTCACCTCCGTTTCTCGACAAGATGCTTTCAAAACCGTTGTAGGCTTTATCATAGTTGCCGTCAATATAGTCGAGATATGCAAGATAATAGTCTGAGGCAAGGTTAAACTTACGGTTGTCGCGCAGATTTTCAAATATGGGACGGGCATCGGCATATCTTCCGCTTTTGATCATGGAGAGGGCTTTCCTATAGTCGTAGAGCGGACGGTCTGTTGGGTTTATGCGGGCGTAGTCTATTTCTTCATATGCAGCCAAAGCGCTGTTGAAACGGTGGGCGAAGAAGAAATAATCTGCAGCTGCGAGTTGGGCGGGCATTGCCTGGATAGATGCAGGATATTCCTCGGCAAACTGTCTCAACATGTCGACACAATCGGCTTCACCACGGTTGTATAGCGCGAGAGCCAGGAGATATGTGAAATCTTCACGGTCTTGAAGGGAAAGGTCGACACCTTGAGTCTCGAGATGTCGGAGTTGGTCTACCACTCCGGCGTAGTTCCCTTCGTTGAGCATTATCCGGGCCCGTTCGAGATATCCGGCTGCGAGGGGACTCATTCTGTTTTCACGTGAAATGGAATATGCCGAAGCTGAAAAAATGCTTGCGGAGAGCATCAAGGATAATGCTCCCCTGATCAGGAAGCGTCTCGGAGGGATCAGGATATGGCGTTTCATTTTCAATTCAATTGAGGGTTGATAATCTCGAAAACGATAGGAATCCATCTGTCCCTTATCCTTGTGCGGGAATGAGCGCGGATATATGCCTCTAAAAAAGGGTGAGGCCGGCACTTTGTCAGTAACCGGCCTCTGGGGATAGGATGGATTTAGGGAGGTAGTCCATAGCAGAGTCGAACTGCTCTTTAGAGAATGAAAATCTCTCGTCCTAACCGATAGACGAATGGACCGACGCAATCCTTTTGACCAGCTGCGTCAAGACCATAAGGCCGTCGCATGCTGAAGGAAATATTTTTTCAATCGCAGGCTCTGAAAAGCCGTCTGATTACGCAAGCTTGTTGATGTGGTGAGCAAGACCGCTGCAAAGGTTAGCGGCTTTGTTCTTTGAGATGATATTCTTGCGACCGAGACGCTGAAGAAGAGCGCTGACTTTGTTATAGGCTTCAGTAGCTTCAGCCTTATCAGTCATTTTGCGCACGCGACGAACAGCGTTGCGGGCTGTTTTTGCCCAATAGCGGTTCTCAAGCCTTCTTTTCTCCGCCTGGCGAATTCTTTTTAATGATGATTTATGATTTGCCATCTTAAAAGTTGTCTTTGTCTTTCTTTCGGTTGTTTAATAATGGTA
>CAMTMX010000050.1 GCA_947073495.1 uncultured Porphyromonadaceae bacterium | reverse complement strand
TCCCTCACTGCGCGAACACATCTGCACGACGCTTGACCGCCCCAGCGTTAACAAATATTGGGGAATGGGGTCTAAATATTGCGTGGCTGGTTGCTTGTTTCAATCATGGAATATACCGTAACAGTGTATGTATTTGAAATCTGCATTCCTTCTGAATAGTAATTACCCAGGAGCGGCGAAATTTACCGAAAATACGCCGCCCCTGAATTAACAATTTTTGGAAAATGGAGACTAAAGTAAGTATAATAAACTTAAATTATTGATAAATATGTCAATTATCAATATTATTTTGCAAAAGTGGGAAATTTTATCTAATTTCACGTCCGAAACAAAATAACTAATAATCATGAAAACCGAATCATTGTGCAATATCGCATCACAGTTTAGGATTCAAGGGAATATTGAATCAATAAATTCTCTTGGAGAGGGCTTTATCAATGATACGTATATTGTTAAGACAGAAGGGAATGCTCCCGATTATATCATCCAGAAGAAAAACAAGTCCATCTTCCCTGACGTCCCTGCAATGATGGACAACATCAGCAAGGTCACTGACCATATCCGTAAAAGAGTCATCAATGCAGGGGGAGACATCATGCGAGAGGTCATGACTGTTGTCCCTAATATTGACGGCAAACTTTACTATCAAGATAATGACGGTGAATTTTGGGTTGTATCGGTTTATATTCCCGACACAATAGCCTACGACAGGGCTGACAGCGTTGAGCTTGCAAGAAAAGGTGGACAAGGCATCGGCAAATTCCAGGCTCTTCTGTCTGACTTCAAAGCGCCCCTTGCCGAAACAATAAAGGGATTTCATAATATCCGACACCGGTTCAACCAATGGGACGAGAGTCTTTCAAAAGACGCCGCGGGACGCAAGGCGGATCTTACACGCGAAATAGAATGGATCGAGAGCCGCAGATCCAAGATGCTTGATTTCTGGAAACTTGTGGAAGACGGTACAATCCCTATGAGTGTGACTCACAATGATACCAAAATCAACAATATCCTCTTCGACACAAACGGCGATGTGCTTTGTGCGATAGATCTTGACACAGTCATGCTTGCTCCGGCTTTAAATGATTTCGGTGACGCCATACGCTCGTATACCAATACCGGTGCAGAAGACGATCCGAACCTTGAGAATGTGGAAATTTCGATCCCTATGTTTGAGGCATATACCGACGGATACCTCTCTGAGAGGGCGAAAACCCTGACAAGGAGTGAGATTGAATGGCTTGCATTCTCAGCTCTTTACATCACATATGAACAAGTGCTCCGATTCCTTATGGACTACATCGACGGAGACACTTATTATAAAATTAAAAAACCGGAACACAATCTGCAACGGACTCACGCACAATATAAATTATTATGCAGTATGGAGCGACACTACGACGAAATGAAAAATATCGTCGACAGAATTGCGGAAAAATATCAAAATCTTTAATATTTGTGTTCACACTACTCAATAATGTCCTATCCAATTCAATCGATATATCTAATGAAAAATAATTATTCTTTGCCCAACAACGGAGGATTGATACCGGACAGCGCTCCGAGAGATATCATTCATAGATATGAACGGATCAACACCAATATTTTCCCTACCGAAAACGAAGGTGTAAGCTATGTAGCGGATCTTATCATTTCGTCGATCAACGAATATAATTCATCAGCCTATCACCGCAATGAATGGGATGCATATCGCCCGTTTGTATTAGGTCTGACCACCGGAAGAACCCCTATCGGTCTCTATCGCGAACTTGTGGAAAGATATAAAATGGGAGAAGTAAGCTTCAAAAATGTTGCAGTGTTCTCTCTTGATGAATTCTATCCGATCAACCCTCATGAGGTTCAAAGCCGCAATTTCCGTATCCATGAGGAATTTATCAACCATATCAACATTCTTCCGGAAAATGTGCATATTCCGGATGGAAGTATTCCTGTATCCGAAGTATCGCAGTATTGTAAGGACTACGACATAAAAGCATCCAACATCGATCTCATGATCATGGGTATGGGAGAAGAAGGGCAGATAGGATTCAATGAGGCGGGAAGTTATACCCGCTCTCACACGCGTCTTGTCCAGTTGTCTCATAATTCGCGCAAAGTCCAGGCTCCGGCATTCAACTCCCTCGAAGAAACCCCTAAAATGGCAATCACCATGGGACTTGAAACCATTATGAAAGCCAAGAAGATAATTCTTCTTGCATGGGGAGAAGACAAATCAAACATTGTCCGCAAAGTTGTAGAAGGGGAAGTCAACGCTCAAGTTCCTGCCACAGTTCTCCAGAATCATTCCAATGTAGAGGTCGTTGTCGACAAAGATGCCGCCCAGTTCCTTACAAGAGAGGAAACTCCATGGCTTGTCGGTCCGTGTGACTGGCATCCCAAGTTTATCCGCAGGGCTGTGGTGTGGCTTTGCAGCGTGGTCAAAAAGCCAATCCTTAAACTGACTTATCAGGATTATATTGAAAATTCACTCGGAGAACTTCTTGATCAGGGACGCACATACGATCAAATAAACATCGATGTTTTCAACGACCTGCAGCACACCATCACGGGCTGGCCTGGAGGCAAGCCAAACGCCGACGACTCCACGCGCCCTGTGCCATCCACACCATGGCCTAAAAAAGTGCTGATATTCTCCCCGCATCCAGATGATGATGTCATTTCTATGGGAGGAACTTTCATTCGTCTTGTCCAACAGGGTCACGACGTGCATGTGGCTTATGAGACTTCAGGCAATATCGCAGTCAATGACGATATCGTCATACAGCAGATCGACACCGTAAAGGAACTCGGTTTTGGCGACAGATTCAAGGAAGTGAAAGATCTTATAGCGTTAAAAAAATCCGAAAGAGGACCGGAACCTCGCGAATTGCTCGAAATCAAAGCGGCGATAAGAAGAGCAGAAGCAAGATCCGCCGTCAGATCGTTCGGACTTGATCCAGACAATAACGCCCATTTCCTAAATCTCCCGTTCTATGAGAGCGGAGGGGTGAAGAAAAAACCTCTTTCTGATGCCGACATTGAAATCATCGTAAACTTACTCCGAGAGATCAAACCTCATCAGATATATGCCGCCGGAGATCTTGCCGACCCGCATGGCACCCACCGCACATGCATGGAAGCCGTGCTTGCCGCTATTCAAATTGTAAAAGATGAAGAATGGTTCAAAGATTGTCATCTCTGGCTTTATCGCGGTGCCTGGATGGAATGGAATCTTGGCATGGTAGACATGGCTGTCCCGTTGTCGCCCGATGAAATGATGATGAAAAGGCTGGCAATATACAGACATATCTCACAAAAAGACATTATGCCTTTCCCTGGAAGCGATCCCAGAGAGTTCTGGCAGAGAGCGGAAGAAAGGACCCAGAACACCGCACGGCTGTATGATGACCTTGGAATGGCGGAATATCAAGCTATTGAAGTTTTCGTAAAAATGTTCTAATACCAAAACCGACATGAGACTATTAATACAAGAGAATTCTGATCTCGTTGCAAAATGGACTGCAGACCATATAATCAACAGAATTAAAGAGAAAGCCGCTCAGACCGACAGTCCTTTTGTTCTCGGTCTGCCGACAGGCTCCACACCATTGAAGACATATCAGGAACTGATACGCCGCCACAAGGCGGGACACATAAGTTTCAAGAATGTGATAACTTTCAATATGGATGAATACATCGGATTACCCCACGATCATGAACAAAGTTATCACCACTTCATGAAAGAACATCTGTTTTCACATATAGACATCCCGCAACAAAACATAAACATTCCAGACGGCATGGCAGAAGATATATGGTCTGCCTGTGAGGAATACGAGAAAAAAATTACAGATGCAGGAGGGATTGATTTATTTCTTGGAGGTGTGGGCGAAGATGGTCATATCGCCTTCAACGAACCATTTTCATCACTTTCTTCAAGGACCCGTATAAAAACACTGACCGATGACACTATCAGAGTAAATGCACGTTTTTTTGGGGGAGATGTTTCTAAAGTCCCCACAACTGCCGTAACAGTCGGAGTGGGTACAATCATGGATGCAAAAGAGGTGATGATTCTTGCCACAGGAGCTAAAAAAGCCAGAGCGGTAGCCGCCGGGGTGGAGGATCCTGTCAGCCACAAATGGACAATATCCGCACTGCAGAACCATCCCCACAGCATAATTGTGATCGACGAGCCCGCCGCAGGTGAGCTCCGTGTAAACACCTACAAATATTTCAAAGATATTGAAAAGAACAATATCCTCCCGATATCGTTTATTAATTCCCTTTAAAACAACACATCCTAATGCAAATAAATTCTGACAATTCCCTATATACCATCGGGGTTGATCTGGGTGGAACCACTACATCTTTCGCTATTGTTGATTCCTTAGGAAATATAATAGCAAAAGGTTTGATTCCCACGCGTACCGATTCTGTAGAAGAATGGGCCGACAATCTTTCTGCCGGAATAAAAAACATCATAGAATCATCCGGGATCGGCGACAATATTAAAGGAATCGGAATCGGGGCACCCTGTGCAAACGCTGCAACAGGATATATTGAAGCGGCAACAGACCTTCCGTGGAAATCTCCCATTCCCCTTGCAAGCATGATAGAAAGCCGCCTCGGATACCGCACCGTCATAACAAACGACGCCAATGCAGCCGCCATCGGAGAAATGGCATACGGATCCGCGATCGGGCTTAAAAATTTCATTGTGTTGACATTAGGCACCGGTGTCGGTAGCGGTATTGTATGCGACGGGCATCTATTGTCGGGGACCCGGGGGTTTGCCGGTGAGTTAGGACATATGACTTTCTCTTTCGCCTCTGACAGGGAGTGCGCATGCGGGAGGAAAGGATGCTTGCAGACCGTGGCTTCCGCCAAAGGCATTCTTGAAACGACCCGAAGATTTTTACAGGAATCCGACCAACCTTCTTCATTACGAGACATCCCTCCTCATGAATTGTCGTCGTTGGCAGTACATCAGGCAGCCGTGGCAGGCGACAAGATCGCTCAAGACATTTATGACTTCACAGGGCGTTGTCTTGGTAAGGCGGCAGCGGAATTCGCATCCATCACCGACCCAGAAGCGATTATCCTTTTCGGCGGAGTTTCCAAAGCCAGAGATTTACTGCTGAAACCAATGGAAGAGGCATTCCGCCAATCTGTGCTCCATCTTTATCGAGACACAGTGAAGCTATCACTTTCCGGACTTTGTGATGCCGACGCCGCAATACTCGGAGCCGCATCTCTTCCATATCTTGATTAAGATCTTGAGGACGCCGTTCGCTATAATGGTTATGTGTTTAAGATTTATCTTAAACCGACACTCATAATATTTAAGAAAAACCTATCTGATATATGAAACTATATACATTTTTAGCCTCCTTTTTGCTGACAGCCGGAGCTGTTGCCCAGAGCTATGAGCCTTCTCCAGAAGTTTTAAAATCTCGGGAAGAGTTTGCGGCAGACCGTTTCGGTATTTTCTTACATTGGGGCATATACAGCATGTTCGGTCAAGGAGAATGGTATCTCAACTATGGTCCGCAGGCAGAGGAATACATGAAAGCTGCAAAAGGATTCTATCCCGCTGATTTCAATGCTGCAGAATGGGTGGCGGCAATCAAGGACGCCGGTGCAAAATATATCTGTATCACGAGTCGCCACCACGATGGATTCTCGATGTTCGATACTGCAGAAAATGACTATAACATAGTTGACGGGACTCCTTTCAAGCGAGACATTCTTAAAGAACTCTCCGAAGAATGCGAGAAACAGGGAATTGCTCTTCATGTCTATTATTCTCATCTTGATTGGGTGCGCGACGACTATCCACAAGGACGTACCGGCAAAAATACAGGTCGAGATGCTTCGAAAGCAAACTGGGATTCCTATTATGGCTTCATGAACCGTCAGCTTACAGAATTATTGACCAATTATGGACCGATACGAGCAATCTGGTTTGACGGCTGGTGGGACCATGACGAAGACACAACTCCGTTCAATTGGCATCTCCCAGAGCAATATGAACTTATCCATAAATTACAGCCGTCGTGCATGGTGGCAAACAACCACCACCAGACTCCTTTCCCCGGAGAAGACATCCAGATTTTTGAACGTGATCTTCCCGGAGAAAATACAGCCGGTCTTTCCGGACAGGAAGTCAGCCGTCTCCCTCTTGAGACATGCAACACGATGAACGGCATGTGGGGCTACAAATTGTTGGACCAGAATTATAAGGACACTCCCACTCTGATCAGATATCTTGTGAAAGCTGCAGGTATGGGAGCCAATCTTCTTTTGAACGTAGGTCCTCAGCCAAACGGAGAATTGCCTGCAACAGCCTTGGCTCGCATGAAAGAGATGGGGGAATGGCTCCGTAGCAACGGAGAAACCATCTACGGGACAGAGGCAGGCCCCTTCCCGGCTCAATCATGGGGCACATCCACCCGCAAAGGAGACCGCCTCTTTGTGCATGTCATGACACCGGAAACAAATACAATCGTCCTTCCTACAGATATGAAAATCAAGAAGGCTTTTGAATATTCCACCGGCAAACCCGTCAAGACAAGCCGCATCGGCAACAATACCATTCTCATCCTCGACTCAATCCCCAATGCAATCGACCATATTATCGAATGCTCGTTATGACAAGACAACTTGAAATATGCTGCGGCGATATCGCAAGTGTGCTCGCGGCTAAAGAAGGAGGCGCAAGGCGCATCGAACTATGCTCAGGACTTTCCGAAGGGGGACTGACCCCTTCCATCGGTCTTATCCGTTCTGCCGTTGATTCCGGCATAGAGCAAATCAATGTGCTTATCCGTCCCCGTCCGGGAGATTTCCTCTATTCCGACACTGAGGTGGCTTTAATGGAAAATGATATCCGGGAAGCAATTTATGCCGGAGCGACAGGAATTGTGATCGGAGTGTTGACTCCTGACGGAGATGTAGACATGAATACCAATACCCGGTTGATTTCTGTAGCTCGGGAAGCCGCCCGAAAAGCGGGGCTTCTAAACCTTAACATAACCTTCCACAGAGCATTCGACGTCTCACGTGATCCTGCATCCAGTCTTCAAGACATAATCAAACTGGGTTGCAATTGTCTGCTCACATCCGGAGCGGCTCAATCAGCGGTAAAAGGGCTTCCATTGATAAGCAAACTTGTAAATCAGGCAGACGGACGACTTTTAATTATGGCTGGTTCCGGAATCAATCCGTCAAACGCAGCTGATATTATAGCAGCCACAGGGGTGAAAGCGATTCATGCCACTGCACGCAAACCAATTCCAAGCAAAATGCGCTTCCGCCGTCCGTTGGTGTCGATGGGTGTCCCGGGGTCTGATGAATACGCACCGTTGTCAACATCTCCGGATGTGGTGGCAAAACTTTTACAAACAGTTAATTCAATTACATCATGAAACCAATAATTTTATCTCTTCTGCTCACCACAATGTCGGCATCGGCATTGACACGCGAAGAGGCTCTTGATTTCCTGTATAAGTCTATGTCGTTGCCCGACCGGACGGATTATACCGAACAATTCTATCTTGATAATATCGATGCATCGTTGCGCGCGAGAGAAGAACTGCCCTGGGGAAAGTCTGTTCCTGAAAGAGAATTTATGTATTTCGTTTTGCCTGTCAGGGTTAACAACGAAAATCTTGACAATTCCAGGATGGTGTTTTATGAAGAGTTGAAAGACCGTGTGAAAGGTCTTTCAATGAAAGACGCGATTCTGGAAGTGAACCATTGGTGTCATGAAAAAGTCACCTACAAACCTTCAGATGCAAGAACTTCATCTCCATTGTCGTCTGTGAGTCAAGCCATAGGGCGATGTGGAGAAGAATCCACTTTCGCTGTGGCAGCATTGAGAGCCGTAGGCATTCCAGCACGTCAGATCTATACCCCCCGATGGGCGCACACCGACGACAATCATGCTTGGGTGGAGGCTTGGGCAGATGGGAAATGGCATTTCTTGGGCGCATGTGAACCTGAGCCTGTTCTTGACCTCGCCTGGTTCAATGCCCCGGCATCAAGAGGATTGCTGATGAATACAAACGTTATGGGAGACTATGACGGTCCGGAAGAAGTGCTTCTGAAACAACCACTGAGAACGCGCATCAACACAACCGCCAATTATGCTCCGGTTGCGACCCTTCCCGTTGAAGTGGTATATCCGGACGGATCGCCTGTCAAAGATGCAAAAGTAAACTTCTGCATTTATAATTATTCTGAGTATTACCCGGCGGTAACAAAAATTGCCGACAAGAATGGCAATGCATCCCTTACAGCGGGGCTCGGAGATCTGCTCGTCTGGGCAACAGACGGTGATAAGTTCGGCTTTGCAAAAGGGTCTCCAAGAGATTATAAGGACAAAAGCGGCGCACCTCTTAAAATCGTATTAGACAAGACAGGGACAGACTCGTTCTCAACTGAACTCAATCTGACCCCGCCCCCCGCGGGAGCCTCCCTGCCATCCGTCACTGCGGCACAAAGAGCCGAAAACGACCGCCGGATGCACGAGGAGGATTCTATACGAAATGCATATTCTTCCACATTCGCTACGCCGGAACAGGCTGCGGCAATTGCCCGCCGTCTCAACGTCGATGCATCTTCCCTTGAAACTATATTGGTTAATTCCCGCGGAAATCATGCCAGACTCGTTGACTGTCTTGAAGGGTTTGAAGGGAATAAAAGAGAGCGGGCGATAAATCTTCTTCTCAATGTCTCTGAGAAGGATTGCCGCGATATTCCGGTTGAAGTGATCGTGGATCACGTCAACAACACATGCGCCAACACAAAAGGAATCCCTGAAGATTTCTTCAATCAATATGTGCTTAACCCCCGCGTTGAAAACGAATGGCTGACTACTTGGAGGGAAGGGCTCTCCAAAGCATTTTCTAAAAGCCTTGAAGATGAATTCAAGGCTAATCCGGAAAAACTTGTCGAATGGGTGGCGGTCAACATCACTCCGGCAGATGATGAAAATCCCCAAAGTCTCAGAATGAGTCCTGAAGGCGTATGGAAAACCCGCCGCGCCGATGCCCTTTCCCGCAACATCTTCTTTGTTGCGGCTGCAAGAGCTCTCGGACTTCCCGCACGTATTGATCCGGTGACGTCAAGCACTCAATATGCCGACAAATCATTGAATTGGATAAATGCTGATTTCTCAAAATATACAGAGAAAACTCCCGTAAAGACCGACCTTTATACGCCTAAAGGGAAACTTTCCCTCACCTTCAGTCCTGAAGGATACATAATTGACCCAAAATATTACTCACAATTCTCAATCTCAAGAATTGTGAACGGTGTGCCCCGACAATTGGAATTTACAGAAGGAGCCACCTGGTCTGAGATATTCCAATCTCCGGTGGAATTGGAATCAGGACAATATATGCTTACCAGCGGTCAGCGGCTTGCCGACGGAGGGGTGCTGGCACGCAGCGAGGTATTCGTAATTCCTGAAAACGGGACTGTGACTGTTCCTCTGACAATTCGCCAGGATGATTCCGAACTGTCTGTAATAGGTTCGCTGAATGCTGAAAACATTTATCACGATCTTTCGACAGATAGCGACAAAAGCATCCTTTCCACCACCGGAAGAGGTTATTATGTGGTCGGACTTCTTTCCCCGAATCATGAGCCTTCCGCTCATGCACTCAACGACATGGCGGCAGTAAAAGACCAGTTGGAAAAGTCCGGAAAGAAAATCATGCTGCTATTCGAGAATGAAGGGAAAGCCGCAAGATTCGACATAAGTCTGTTTAAAAACCTTCCCGACAATGTGGTATTCGGCATTGACAACAATGGAGTAAGCCGAAATGAACTGATCGAATCACTGCATCTTACAGATGCTTCGGATCCTATTTTCGTAGTTGCCGACACATTTAATCGCGTGGTATGGGTATCAACAGGCTACACAATCGGCATGGGAGAGAAGCTGCTTTCGATACTTTCCCGTCTAAAAGACTGACGATCTCCCTGCAAATACTGAATTATAAAAACATAGGGAAATGCTTTTTAGGCATTTCCCTATGTTTTTATATACACAACCTTAACCGGTTCGCGGAGCAGTTGCGTGCAAAAGCGCAGCTTTTGTTAATCACACAATCAATCAGATTGAATCAGATGCAGAGGAAGCTGTCTGCCCCCCGGAATCTGACCCGGCTCCCGATGACTGATTCCCTCCGGGTGTCGGATCTTTAAACACTTTTGAAAGATACTTCTCATTGATAGTCTGCATCAGTTCCCAGAAGTTAGGAACGAAAAGCGTACCGACCAAAGCATTCATCGCCATACCGAACACTACAGCCGTGCCAAGCTCAATACGGCTGTTGGCACCCGCACCCGTGGCAAACATCATCGGCATCACACCGAATACGAAAGCAAGAGCCGTCATCATGATAGGACGGAAACGAATCACTCCCGCGTCATGTGCCGATTTTCTAATGGTCTGCCCGCTCTTCCTGAAATCCATTGCATACTCCACAATAAGAATCGCATTCTTAGCCGACATTCCCAACAGCAATATCAATCCGATCTGGGTATAGATACTGATACTCTGATTCATGAAAATACATCCCAGCACTGTTCCCAGCACAGCTATAGGCATACTCAACACTACAGCAATTGGGTCTGTCCAACTTTCATACTGAGCAGAAAGCACCAGAATAGTCATCACAATGGCGAAAATAAACACAAAGTTAATTGTTGTCCCTGCCTGTGTTTCCTGATATGCGATACCACTCCATGCATAAGAATATGTTGTGCCCACGGCTTCACGCACAATCTCCTCCATAGCCTGGATACCTTCTGAAGAACTGACCCCGTCTGCCACTGACGCTGTAAGCGATGCAGACTCATACATGTTGTATCTTGAAACGCTCGGAGCACCCATAACAGAGCTGAACGTAGCGAATGTGCTGAAAGGAACCATATCGCCATCTGAATTTTTCACAGAAAGCTTCATGATATCCTCTATCATGTCACGGCTGTCGCCATTAGCCTGCATCGTAACCTGATATGTTCTTCCAAATTCTACGAAATCATTCACATAACTTCCTCCAAGATAAGCTGCCATAGCATCATACACATCTTCCACCATTATACCTTGGAGCTTGATCCTGTCGCGGTCTATATTGACTTGATACTGTGGCACAGTTCCCTGATAAAGAGAGGTCACCTCCTTGATACGGGGATCCTTTTCTGCACGTGCCATAACCTCATCCAGGGCTTTTTCCGTCTGTGATGTGCCAAGACTGTTGATGTCAAGAAGCATCATCTGCAATCCGGAGGATTCTCCCAATCCCTGAATAGAGGGGGGATTCACAGAAAAAATTTCCGCTTCCTGAAATTTAGATGATATCTCATTTACTTTGGCGATAACATTGGTGACAGATCCTGCGTTGCCCCTTTTGTCCCAGGGTTCAAGGCTGACGCTGAGGGATCCCATATTTGAAGAAGCCCCTCCACCCATCATGGAAAAACCGGATATGCTCATCACATCCTTAACATATGGAATTTTCTTTATTTCCGCCGACAATGCATCCACCACTTTTTCCGTACGTTCAAGCGATGCCCCTGTCGGCAGTTCCACTGAAGTCATGAAATACCCCATGTCTTCTTCAGGCAAATAGCTTGTAGGCCATTTCACAAAGCCCCAGAATGCCACGACAGCAATCACAAGGTATATGCCTAACGATATGACCGGATGCTTTAACATTGCCGTAATACTCCGGTCATACAGGTGCTCGGTTTTTCCATATCCTTTGTTAAACCATTTGTATATAAAGAATTTTGCAGGTTTACGGGGAGTAAGGAACAGGGCACACAGTGCAGGGGTCAATGTGAGGGCATTAAATCCTGAGAAAGCTGTCGAAACCGCGATTGTCAAAGCAAACTGTTTATATAGCTCTCCCGTGATACCGCTCACAAATGCTGTCGGGATAAATACCGAAAGCAAGACCAGAACTTCTCCGATCACCGGACCCTGCAATTCCCGCATAGCTTTCTCCGCAGCCGCCCTCCGGCTTAGAATACCCTCATCTACGAGACGCGAACAATCTTCCACCACAACTATGGCGTCATCTACGACTATGGCTATGGCAAGCACAAGACCGAAAAGGGTAAGCGTATTAAGAGAGAATCCCATTATCTTCATCACTGCGAATGTGGCTATCAACGAAACCGGGATCGTGATCATCGGAATAATCACCGCCCTCCAGTTCTGTAGGAAAATAAGAATGACAGCCATCACTATCAACGAGGTGATGACAAAAGTGGAAAGGACATCATCTATCGAAGCATTGACATAATCCGTGGAATTAAGCACGACCGTATAATGAACTCCGTCAGGAAAATATTGGGCAAGATTGTCCATCTCTTTTATAGCGCCTTTTGCCACCTCAAGCGCGTTTGCTCCGGGACGCTGCTCAACACCGATCAAAGCCGTCGGACGGTTGTTGACTTTCGCCACAGCCGTGTAACTCGAACTGCCGAGTTCCACTTTGGCAACATCCTTAAGTCTCAGAATACCATTGCCATCCGATCGCAGAATTATATTGCCGAATTCTTCCGCACTTGCAAGCTGTCCTTGGCTGGTAAGGGTATATTCAAATTGTGTGCCTGAATTTTCCGGAGGCGCACCTACCGAACCTGCCGACACTTCCATATTCTGCGACTGTATCATCTCCGTCACTTCGGCAGGAGTAAGATTCCTTGCCCTCATGGCCTCAGGATCAAGCCATACCCTCATGCTGTATTCTCCGGCACCAAAAGCCTGCACACCACCAACACCCTCCACACGCGAAAGGGGATCCGTCATGTGCAACTGTGCATAGTTGGTCAGATACAAAGCGTCATAACGGTCATCATCGTCTGACTGTAACGCTATGAAAAGCACATTGTTGCTGCTGCGCTTTGTCACACTGACTCCCTGTTCCGTCACTGCTGTCGGAAGAGTGGATGTAGCTTCCTGTACCCTGTTCTGCACCTCTACCGCCGCCTCGTCGATATCTGTACCTGTTTCAAACGTGATTGTCAGACCATAGCTGCCATCTGAACCGGAAGTGGAACTCATATAAAGCATTCCGTCCACACCATTGACCTGTTCTTCTATCGGCACTCCGATCGCACGCGCCACTGTCTCGGCGTTGGCTCCGGGATATTCTGCTGACACCATGACCGTCGGTGGTGTTATGTCAGGATACTGCGCTATCGGCAGAGTCTTTACAGTCAGCAAACCCGCCAACACGAACAATACCGCCAGCACTGTAGCAAATATCGGTCGGTCTATGAAAAATTTCGAGAACATAATTTCTAAAAATTGTGATCAACTCCGGCTACAAACCTGGTTCATCCATGTAAATAAATCTTTTACCTGATCTTCATTTCTCAACAACAGGCTTCACCTCTTCACCGTTGCGGACACTCAGCAATGCTTTGGTGACATATTTTTCGCCACCTTTGATCCCTTTGTTGATCACACGCAATGAATCCTGATAAAGTTCACCGACCTCGACCGGCGTATATACCACTTTATTGGAATCATTCACGACATAAAGATATTTTCCCAACTGATCTGTGCTTAATGCCGCATCTTTGACCAATACCGCATTTGAGCTGATTCCATACGGCAAAGAGACTGTGACATACATCCCCTCTTTCAATTCATTGTCGACATTTTTTACAGAGCCTTTCAATTCGATAGTTCCTGTGCCTTTTTCGACCGCAGGGGATTCATACCATAAATCTGCCGTATAATTATTTTTAAGATTGTCACTGAATTTCAACGGGATTGACCGATATACGGGAGAATTTATACCACCCCCCTTCCCGACTATATGCTCATACTGGGAATCTTCTATCTCAAAAATGGCAAACAATGTTCCGTTGTCATAAATCTTGGCAAGTGCCACAGGAGACGCCGACCCGCTTATAAAATTCCCCACACTCAGATATGCATCGGAAATGTATCCGGACATAGGGGCATGCACGGTGCAATATCCGAGATTTGTTCTTGCCGTGTGCAATGCTGCCTGACAATCTTTTATGTTTGCTTCCGCCTGATTATAGGAACTCTCTGCCGACAAAACTTCCATCTTTGACACTGCATCTGCCTCCAACGCCTTTTTTACGGCATCGTAATGGCTTTTGGCATAGTCTCGCGCACTGATCGCCGATGCAAGTTCCGCCTCCGCCCGGTTTACCGCATCCTGATATAATGTGGGGTCGATTGTAAACAATACCTGCCCCTTATTGACATATTTACCTGATTCAAAACTTTTAGTCAATAACTTGCCGTCAACCTGTCCGACAACTTCCACAGTCTTATTGGCGGCGAGATACCCGGGATATGTCTTATGAAGCACGATTGAATCCGTGGTGGCAACCGCCACATCAATTGCTCTTGGAGCGTCGTCTTCTTGTGGTTTCCCTTTACCATGACAGGAAGTAAGGGATAATACAGCTGCACAGACAAGCAGCCATGTGGCATGTAAATGTGTATTCATAGTGTGATTGATTATCTGTTCGGGTTTATTTATCAATTCTCGGAGACAGCCTCCCAGCCTCCGCCAAGAGCCTGATAGATAGAAATAAGAGTAGACAGAGCCTTCCCTTCAAGAGTGACAAGGGTGTTCTGGCTTTCAAGCCAATTCATCTGTCCATCCACTACATTTGAGAATTCTGTCAAGCCTGTCTTATAAAGATCTACAGCAAGGTTAAGACTTTTCTCACTTTGTTCCACCACCTTTTTTTGCATTTCTATAGAGGCAAGTGTCGAATCATATTGCAACAAGGCATTGTCAACCTCTTCGACTGCATTCATTACAGTCATGTTGTATTGGTCAACAGCCGCCTCCAATTGAAGTTTTGCCTCTACGGTGCGGTAATTTCTTGCAAGTCCGTCGAATAAGGTCCACGACAATTGTGGAGCAATAGAATATGTGAGACTATGATCCCCAAAAAGATCATTAACTTTGTGTGCCGATGTGCCAATACTTCCTGTAAGAGAGAGTGTGGGAAGAAAGTCTTTTTTGGCAATTCCCACATTCGCTGCGTATTCAGCAAGCTGCATCTCCGCCTCCACAATATCCGGACGACGGCGTAAAAGGTCTGACGGCACACCTGCCGCTATCGTCTGTCTGTAATTGGGCATCGCGCCATATACGGAGAGTCGCAAAGCCATCTCGTCAGGATACTCCCCTATAAGAATTGATATAGTATTGATAAGACTCTTTATCTGGTATTTTAGTCCCGGAAGAGAGGTTTGGGTATTATATAATACTATCCTTGCCTGAGTCACATCAAGCATACTTGCAAGTTGCGCTTCAAAGCGGGCTTCCGTGATTTTTACAATCTGATCTTGAGAGGCTATATGGGCGTTTGCGACGGCAAGCTCTTCCTGACACATTCTCAACTCCATGTATGCCGTTGCGACATTTGCACACAATGAGACCATGACGGCATCATAATCCGCACGCGATGCATTATATACAGCTTTCTTGGCTTTTACATTTTCCCGAACCCTACCAAACACGTCGATCTCCCAATTCATAGTGGCTCCTAATGAAAAATAGGAATCTCGAATTGCCGGCACAACATTCTTTGATGTCGTTCCGCTTTGACGGGCATTGTTCCAACCGCCGGCAAGAGAAATGGTTGGGAAATAACCCGACCTCGCCTCTTTAATCACTTTATCAGCCATCTCAATACGCTTCATTGCCGCCGCAACATTATAATTGTTGGCAACAGTCTTTGCTATAAGCATATTGAGAGTGGAATCATTGAATATCTGCCACCAGGCATCATCGGTGGGGAGGGTCTGAGTGCATTGTCGGGTCATTTGCCATGATTCCGGAAGTGAATCCCTTACGTATCCATTTGGCAATTGTCTATCTTGCGCTTTTGTAATGAATGCTGAGCATAAGACCGCAAAAACAACGAACAGTTTGGTGTATTTCATAGTGGAAATTTTAATACAAAAGATTAAAAGTTTGGTAGGGAATATACAATAGCGATTCATCATCACCATATACGAAACAACAAGATCAACCTCAAATTGGATTACCCCTCTCATTCATTTTTGACGAACGACCATTTAGATCTAAAAAATATTACTTATATTTGTATTTTCAAAAACAATACATATCCAATGAAACTTTTAAACCTGACATTTGCGACATCGATATTAAGCGCCTCCCTGCTCATGGCATGCAGCTCCGGCAACGGCGATAAAGAAGTGGTTCGTTTTGACCTTGCCGGTGCAAGCCGGACGGAACAGTTCAACAATCTTAAAATTAAAGATTTTAAATATGTCGCTCTCGACACGGTATCGAAAGCGTTGTTGGGGGAACGTGCCATGATTCAAGGTATCGCAGGTGATACTGTTATTATTAGCGATGACCTTGAAAGAGTGTTGCTTTTCACTCTTTCCGATGGTAAGTTGATTAGAGAAATCAATCATAAAGGCCAAGGTCCGGGAGAATATAGCTGGCTTGACCACATTTACGTAGATCGTCCGGCAAAAGAGATGGTCCTAAACACTCCCTACAATTTCGCCCATCGCTATACATTCAGCGACAGCCTTGTCTCTACATATAATTATGACACCCCAAGTACAATGCGTCTTTCCACCGGATCTCTGTCAAAGGGGATAAATATGTACGAACAGCGGGAGTCAGGATTTGTAATCCATCAGTTTGACAAAAATTTCCAACAGACAGACTCAATCGTAATCGATGGGTATAAACTTGGTTATAGGAGTGGAAGTTTTTCGAATCTTGGGGATGAAGGAATCATAACCATTGTAGACACATTGTACACCATAAAACCGGGTAAACTTGAAAAATTGGCGATTCTCGACCGTAATGGGAAAACCATAACTCCTGAAATAGAGGAAGAGCTTGATCAAATGATAGGATCCGATTTCGAGGGAATGATGAAGAAACAGAATGAATATATCAATCTCTTGGGATGGTTTGCCTCCGACAACGACAAGATGGAGGTGATATATCAATCGGAAGGCACCTCATTTTTCGATTTTTTCCGCATGAACGATGGCAAGCTATTGGCACATATTCAATTAACAGACAACGGTGCGGATAAAAAGGGGCTTCCTGTGGAATATGAAGGCTCAACTCTCTATCTGAACCCCATTTTCTGTCAAGACGGAATATGGTATGCCGTCATACCGGAGAATGCGACAATAGAAGCCGAAAAAGATGCAGATGATGTTATATGCAATGCAGCCATAGCAAGCTTCAGGTTGGAAGAAGAGTAGTATAAAATCCGTTCTATTTCGTCGAAACATCTTCGGGGATTGGTCGAATTTTCATTGCCATTTTTTCATACGGCAAATAAACTTTAAATTTCCATCAATCCTTATATTCTTTTCGTTTGTTTTTACAAATTATTTGTTAATTTTGTAGGAGACAACAAAATGACAGGATTATGGCGGATTACGACAGATACATACGGTTCGACTGGGCGGCGAAGCGAATGCTCCGCGACAAGGCTAACTTCAGCGTCCTCGAAGGGCTCATATCAGTGCTCCTAAACCAGGACGTGAAGATTCAGGAGATTCTTGAGAGCGAGGGGAACCAGGAGGAGGAAAACTCCAAGTTCAACTGCGTAGACATTATGGCGAAGAACCACAAGGGGGAACTAATCATAATCGAGATACAGCTTTCAAGGCAGGTGCATTATCTTGAGAGGATACTGTTCGGCGTCGGCAAGGCGCTGAGCGACCATCTGTCTAAGGGTGACCCCTATGGAAAGGTCAAGAAGGTCTACTCGATCAGCATATTGTATTTTGATATCGGGAAAGGTGACGACTATATATATCACGGGCAGACCGTGTTCAGGGGCGTCCATACCGGCGACATATTCCAGCTCAGCGAGAGGGACCGCGATTTCCTGAAAATGAAGTCTCCGGAGGAAGTGTTCCCGGAATATTACCTGTTGCGTGTAAACGAGTTCGACAAGGTGGCAACGACACCGCTTGAGGAGTGGCTCGACTACCTGAAGAACGGTCGTGTGCGTCCCGACACCACCACCCCGGGTTTGAAAGAGGCGAAGGAGAAACTGAATTTCCTCCGGATGAACTCCGATGAAAGACGAGCATACGAACATTACCTCGACAACCTCCGGATCGAAGAGGACTGCCTTGAATCAGCAAAACTCGAAGGTCTCGCCGAAGGTAGAATGGAAGGTAGAGCCGAAGGACGCGCTGAAGGCCACGCTGAAGGACGTGCCGAAGGATTAGCCGAAGGATTAGCCGAAGGATTCGCAAGGGCGCAGTTAGAAATGGCTAAGAACATGAAAGCAATGGGGGTATCCATTGATATCATTGTTAAAGCGACCGGTCTTTCAACCGATGAAATCAATAAAATTTAATAAAACAGCAAAGGAGAAGCATCTGCTTCTCCTTCGTCGTCTTTGTGCGTTTCACTTTCGAGCGGTAAGCAAGGCTCGTACTCGTGAGCATTAACTTGGGAAGCTGATGCTCTACCAACTGAGCTTAACCGTTCCTTACCAAAAGTAAACATCGTTACCTTAATGCCATTTTGTCGTAAATCGGATAACGATTATCAATCATAAATAATATCGGGATTACATTCAGCAGGAGAATACCATGTAATCCCATAATCTTCAAGTAATATTTTTTTCTTAGTTTCCCAATATAGGTGGCAATATCCTATTAATTTTCGTTCATCTTTAAGAATTTCATCAATCTTTCTATTTAATTCTTTTTCGATGGTCGCTATTTTTCGCAAAGTTTTTTTAGTGTTAACTAAAGGAAGCGGACAAGTTTTATAGTACTCAAGATATTTCTTTTTGTAGTCTTCAAGTACTGTACGAGGATTAGAAAAACAACCTATGGAACATAGCAGTATCCCCATTTTTCCAATGCCAATTGAACTGTCAAAATACTCTACAATGCTCTCTCCAATTTTTATCCGCAGTTCTATATCATCAAGCTCAGGATTATTTGATATAACATTTATGACAGACCTCCTGACTCCAGTCGAGATGATTGGGAAGAAGATTGCATCATCAATTTGTTCTAATTTTTGTTGTTCTTTATTATCCATAGACATATTAAGAATTATTTTAATTTTGATCTTACTTCCTCCATACAGACATCACACAACGATGATTTTATCCTGAAATTAGGTTTCTTGTTCGCATCTTGCATAATGCAATGTGGATCATTCGCTTTGCAATGTCCCTGACTGAAATATCCATGAGTAAACTCATGAGCCATAACTTTCCAAACATCCTTCTTAGTTTTAAATTTCGCCTGATTTATAATATTTAAGGTTGGATCCACATAAAATGTATAATTATCATAGTTGACTTCTACAAAATCATGATCTTTTGTAAAGTTATTCCATTTCTGTGGAAGATATTTTGAAAAACTGTTGAGATTAATACCATTCCATTTTACAATCCCTACTACCGGAATCGCTTTACCGTTTATATGATTGACTTTAAACGCATAGTTACAAATTGTAGAATAAACTCGTGCAAATCCCACACAATGCATCTTTGTCACTTTCCTGTCATCGAAAGGTTCACATTTTGTTGAAAACCGTAACAACTCATTAGTTTTCTTATTGCTATATTTTATTATGTCATACGCAGTAAGATTAATGGTATTAGCTTCTATCTCTTGTTTTAAAGTTGAAGATAGAGCCACCGGATTATATTCCCTATATTTTTGTTTTTCCAATTGTGGCATTGCAATGCAGATACTCACAGCAACAATTATAACGAGAATAATTATTGCCATTCTTTTATTCTTCGTTTTTATCATATCTTTTTATTTAAAAGGATATCAATATGTGCCATAGGTAATTTTAGCATAATCCTTTTCAAAGATAATGCTTATATCCCATTGGGCATAACTCTCTCCATCCTTATCTCTATTTTCTTTTATATAATACCAACTTCCATCCTCTCTTTTATTCCATTCAGACAGTTTTGTGAATCTATTATCAATGGTAAACTTCAGATTTTCAGCATCCTTAAGATCAAATTTAAGGGTATAGGTTTCCATCCAATCAACACCGATCGGATAATATTCATAATCAACAACTTCATAATTTGGAAATTCTATTCCAAAAAATTTATATGCTGAAGTATGATTGAATATTTCATTCTTTTCAGACTGAGAAAGATTATCAAACGTTTTTTCATATCTCTTCTTTTCATCATAAGTACCCTGAAGATCGAAAGTATTATAAACAACTTACAATATCCCGGACAATATTGCCAACCGACCTATCAGGCATATTATTATAAATTTGATTAATGATTGTTTGTTTCCTTTTATCGTCATAAGATATTATTTTACGATTATAGACCTCATTCAGATCCAACTCCAATAATTTTGATGCTTCAAAATGACATCTTTTTAAGGCACTTAAATTTACTTAAAACCAAACAAATAGAAGATTCATCTGCTATTAATAAAACATTTATCGAAATCATTTAAAATAATAGAATTTAACTCTCAGTTTTCGAAAGTAAACATGAGTTTACCATTTATTTCACTTGTCATAGAAGGCATAGAGATATATCGATTTTTGCTTTTTCATAAGGTCACATATCAGGTTGAATGTTTCTGTTGATATGGCAAAACATCCCTGACTTATGTATTTGCTCACCGGAATCGGCATCCCGATCGATATAGGATCGGCAACAAAATATGCCTCATGAATGACGATCCCTCTTGCAAAAGCATTCGAGTTTGTCTTATCAAGACCCTTTATTCTGACGCAGGGTATATCATAATTATGGAGTTTGTCGATATTCAATAACTTGAATGCCCCTAAACATGAGCATCCGCTACCACTGACATTTGAAAATTTCGGAACATCTGTCGTGCTTCCCCCACCGTAGCCATGGGCACATTTTGAAGACGACAGGATCGAATCGTTTTCATTGTCATAAACGAAAAAACGCGGATAAGCCGAGGATAAAGCGAAATCAACATATATGGATATATCTTCTCCATGTTTCCCAATATTTTTGAGTTTTTCCGTATTGTTTTCCTCAATTGTCCGACACTCCTTTTTGTTTACCGCAATTGCCACGCACATTAATGAAGAAAGCACAACAGCTGCCCCCACCCAAAATTTCAACGGCATTTTATGAAACCATTTATTAACCTTCATATCCTTAACTCAAATAATCGAATCAAATGTTTTAAATTGTTTAGACAAATAGATATAGTCTATTTATTGAATAATACCGACCTAAACCTAAAGGTAAATATTTATTTACAACTGTCAAAACGAAATATATCCTTTATTAATAGTTTCCCCTTGATATTCCTCAACCAAAAAGGAGAGACTACAATATTGAATAAACAGAACCATGGAATAAGGACATCTTTCGAATATGTGAGATAACGATAATCATTATAGTTCATTTTTGAAACCGTTGCTCCTGCGTCACCAGATATGGAGTATAGAAGTTCTCCGATCACACTTCCACTATAATACATGTAAATTACGATCCCAATAAAAGATAAAGCCCCTATCCATAGTTGCCAAATAAAAGTGTATTTTATCCTATAAAAAGTGCAAGCCAATAATTGGATTATCAGGATTCCTACCATTAGAAAATGCAATTCCATATAAAATACACCTACCAAACCAATGCCGATCATTATTATTATCTCTATTCCCAATATTAATGGAATAAGAACAATTTTCAATAGTATTGGCATCGTTGATCTCAGACAAAGATAGCATAAAAATGCGGTAGCCAACAACCATGACAATATAAACAATATTCCCATTTTAAATAATTTAAAGTTTACAATTAAGATAAGTAATCTCAATATTCAAATTATCTTGAACAAATAAGAATACCAAACCCCATCAAAAAACAAATGATGCAACAACCTTTTTATTCTATTTTCAGCAACGCGTGCAATTCTCTGAGCCTATCCATGTCGGGATGGTCACCCAATTTTGAATAAAGCTCATTTATTGCGTCTGTTGCTTTCTGAGTGTGTGGAATCTCAGAGAAATCCTTATCAGAAAAAACAGCAAACCAAACACTCCATTCAGGGTATTCCATATCGTTTGTCCAAATATTTGGACAAAAAGCACAATTCATTACAGCTGATGCCATTTCGGGATCTTCTGCATTAATCGCAAGATGCATCATCTTTGAAAACTGAGCGACACAGTCGGGATCTTCATTATCAATATATGTCTCTGCAAAATTAATGAAAGCATCCCTGAACTCCTCTTCATCGTCAGGATCATCCAAAGCTTGCCCATAATGATTTACTATGCTATCCCAAACGTATTTGTGATCTTGTGTAGTTCCAAAGAAAGAAGTCAAACACAGTTCGCCTGCATCCATAAAAGTATAGTATGAGACATCTGCGTCTTCATCGCTCAAGATCCCCCATAGCTTCTTGAAATCGTCAAACCCTTCGTTGGAATCTTCCGATCTGTCCCACATTTCTTCCTCGTTTTGATTGACCTTATCAATCAATTCGCGATAATAATTTTCATCCATAGTTTTTTTGTTATTTATCTGAAAATACCAAACTCTCTAAAAAAGTAAATGATGTTTATGACATATTTATTGCTTTTGAATACTCACTTGTGTTTTACGGTAGATTAATTTACCGGCAAAACCAAAAGCCAATATCATCAACATTGGAAGAATGTAGACATACATATTCGCAAGTATATAGTTGGTATGCGATCTCTTTGCCATCTCCACCAGATAATCCACCACATATTTGAATATTGCATCGTTGCTCATCCCGGTATAGAGAGCCTTACGCTCAAAATAGACCTGTACGTTTTGCCAGATAAAATATATTTCTGCAAATAACGGAATCAGCGAGAGCAGCCTTCCGTATATATTCATTCGTGTTAATTTGCACAATATGAGGATTATTATGGACAAGGCAACAAAAGCACATATCAACGGTTGGTAATATTCACAGACGTAAACCGATGCTTCCTTGTAGCTCCATCCGGTCAACAACATGACCCCAAACAAAATCATCACGCACACAGCGTATATCGGTAAGGCAATAAACTCAATAAGCAAGACTATGCCATTATCCGAAAATTGTGTAAGTTCCGGAAATCCACTCAAGTTTACTCCATGAACTAAACCACTGGATACCGGCACCATCAGTAATAAAGCATCGCAAAGTAACACTATATTAAATGTCAGTGGAGAAATCACGATAAGAACCCACATCACCCCTCTTTTTAAGTATTTCTCATGTCTGTTTATTACGAGCATAAGTGGGGAAATCGTGAGCCATGATATAATCAATAAAACGACATCAACAACTGACTTGCCGGTCATCTTATTGTCTCTTTCTTTAGATTCTTTCATCGGTGATACTATTTTAGATATTTCTATCTAATAATACCTCCGCGTTAAAAAGGTAAATGAAGCAACGAACTATTTTTTGCAACGCGGGATGTCACTATAATTTTTAAATTCTCGGATTTTCAATCTATTTTTCTTGAAGGAACGCGGTTTTTACGAATTATTTGTTAATTTTGTAGGAGACAACAAAATGACAGGATTATGGCGGATTGTGACAGATACATACGGTTCGACTGGGCGGCGAAGCGAATGCTCCGCGACAAGGCTAACTTCAGCGTACTCGAAGGGCTCATATCTGTGCTCCTCAACCAGGACGTGAAAATTCAGGAGATTCTTGAGAGCGAGGGGAACCAGGAGGAGGAGAACTCCAAGTTCAACCGAGTCGACATTATGGCGAAGAACCACAAGGGGGAACTAATCATAATCGAGATACAGCTTTCAAGGCAGGTGCATTATCTTGA
>CAMTMX010000049.1 GCA_947073495.1 uncultured Porphyromonadaceae bacterium | reverse complement strand
ATGGTTACTATGTAGATCTCGTAACACTTCGCTAATATGTTTAAACACGTAATGACATTACTAACCGTTACTGCAGCAGCCTGTTCCGTACAGGCTGCTGGAGCAGCGATTCCCTCAGATCCCGAAATTGAGACAGCAGTAGAACGCACTTTGTCTAAAATGAGCCTCGATGAGAAAATTGGTCAGATGACCGAACTTTCCATTGATGTGTTAGGCGCCTGGAAAGATGGAGAGTTCTATCTTGACCCCCAGAAACTGCATGAGGCAATCGCAGTATATAAAGTGGGATCGGTTCTGAATGCCCCTGGTGGACCTACCGCACAGACTCCGGAAAAATGGGAGCAGTTAATCTGTCAGATTCAGGAAATATCAATGAAAGAAATTGGTATTCCCTGTATCTATGGACTCGATCAAAATCATGGTACGACCTACACCCTTGGTGGAGTTCTGTTTCCTCAGAACATAAATGTCGGAGCCTCTTTCAACCCCGCATTAGCTCGTAGAGCGGCTGAGATTACCGCATATGAGACACGTGCTGCAAATTGTCCGTGGACATATTCTCCTACCGTTGACCTCACAAGAGATCCACGTTGGAGTCGAGTTTGGGAAAACTACGGTGAGGATCCCCTGGTAAACGCTGTCATGGGAGCTCAGCAGGTTAAAGGCTTTCAAGGCGAGAATCCTAATCAGATAGGCAAACACAATATTGCGACATCTGTAAAGCATTATCTGGGTTACGGTGCTCCTCGTACAGGAAAAGACCGTACCCCCGCATATATTTCGCCCTCTGATCTCCGTGAGAAGTTCTTTGAACCATACCGAGCCTGTATCGAGGCCGGCGCATTGACTGTAATGGTCAATAGCGGCTCAATAAACGGTCGTCCGGTACATGCCAACAATGAGCTTCTTACCAAGTGGCTTAAAGAAGACCTGAAATGGGACGGAATGATTGTGACCGATTGGGCGGATATTAACAATCTTTACACCCGTGAATATGTAGCTCACGACAAAAAGGAGGCTATTGAAATGGCAATCAATGCAGGAATTGATATGTCGATGGAACCATACGACCTCAATTTTTGCACCTTGCTGAAAGAACTTGTAAATGAAGGTCGAGTGTCTCAGGAACGTATTGACGATGCCGCACGTCGTGTAATACGACTAAAATATCGTCTCGGACTGTTTGATACCCCCAATACCTATCCCAAGGATTATGCTGACTTCGCTTGTGATAACCATGAGAGTACCGCTCTTCAAGCTGCCGAAGAATCAGAGATATTACTTAAAAACAATGGCGGAATCCTTCCTTTGAAAAAAGGCACAAAGATTCTTGTTACAGGCCCTAATGCAAACTCAATGCGTTGTCTTAATGGCGGTTGGAGCTATTCATGGCAGGGTCATCTGACAGATCGCTTTGCGTCAAAGTATAATACTATCTACAAGGCATTGGTAAATAAATTTGGCAAAAAGAATGTAGTTCTTGAACATGGTGTGACTTATCCGGCTGAAGGAGCTTACCATGAGGAGAATGAGCCTGAAATTGAAAAGGCGGTGGCAGCAGCATCTAATGTAGATGTAATTGTCGCTTGTATAGGCGAAAATTCTTATTGCGAAACACCCGGAAATCTGTCAGACCTCGCTATTTCGGAAAATCAGCGCAATCTTGTAAAAGCTCTTGCAGGGACAGGCAAGCCAATCATCTTGATTATCAACGGTGGACGTCCGCGTATCATTAGTGATATAGAACCATTAGCAAATGCAATAGTCAATATACTTCTCCCAGGAAACTTCGGAGGCGACGCACTTGCCAACATCCTTGCCGGTGACACTAATCCAAGTGGCAAAATGCCCTATACATATCCCCGTCATCAGGCCGAACTCACCACTTACGATTATCGTGTGAGTGAGGAAATGGATAAAATGGAAGGCGCTTACGACTATGATGCGGTCGTATCTGTGCAGTGGCCCTTTGGCTATGGACTAAGTTACACTACATTCAAATATGACAATCTGCGTTGCTCCAAATCTGAATTCGATGTCAACGACGACCTCGTTTTCACAGTTGATATCACAAATACCGGCAACTGCACCGGCAAAGAAGTTGCAATGCTCTTCAGCCGGGATATGGTAGCATCTTTGACACCCGATAATCGCAGACTGCGTGCATTTGAAAAAGTAGAGCTAAAGCCCGGTGAGACAAAAACCATATCATTACCTATCAAAGCGAGTGATCTCGCATTCGTTGACTACGATGGTCGGTGGGTACTTGAAAAAGGTCAGTTCCGTATGCAAGCCGGTAGCAGCGTAGTGGATATAAAATGCACAGAAACACACAAATGGTCTACACCAAATAGATAAGATTGATAAGGTAAAAAAGATTGAAAAGATTCTATATAGGCTTGCCCATAAAGGCAGGCCTATATATTTAAAAGATAACACCAACTTTAATTTCAATGAATAAAATTTAAATTGTTGATGCCTCCGACTCCGACCGTAGGCTTATGTCTGGCTTGCTTGTCAAGCACGGCTACGAGCCGATTGCCGTTGACAGTATGGAGGCTGCAAAGGACGAGGTGGAGAAACTTCCGCCCGGCGCAGTGATTGTAGCGGACATTACACTCCGTGACGGTTCTGCCAAAGAGTTAGTAAACTGGCAGAAATCCGAGGGATTCTCATTCCCGGTCATAGCCATAGTGAACAACCTTAACGGCCCCGACCTTCTTGAAGTTATGAAAGGCGGTGGTGCTGTCGATGTGGTGCAGCGAGCCGGTATGGACAAGCAGCTCGTGGAAACAGTTGCCAGATACGCTAAGCCGGAGCATATAGTGTTTCAGCTTGACAATACGCTGATACCGCGCCGCAGTGACAGATTCCGGGAGATTGAGCGATCAATCGAAAGAGTTGCCTCAACAAACGCCAACTGTATCATCTTCGGCGAAAGCGGCATGGGCAAGGAGCAGATTGCACGGCAAATCTACCTTCAAAGCTCCAGAACCCAGAAGCCGCTGAAAGAGCTTGAAGCAGGGAGTGCGCCACTTGTGGGCAGACACGACCCTGAATCCGACCGAAGCGAAATCTTCAATCGTATTGAGGGATACTTCAATGAGGTAAACGGAGGAACGCTTGTCATAAAGAATATCCAGCTGCTGACATCGCCGACTACCTTCTGACGAGGTACGCGCAGAAGAAACGACGTCCGAAGCAGAGGCTTGACTCGTCAGCAATCAAGGCGTTGAAACTCTATCCGTGGCCGGGTAATATCCGAGAATTGAAGGACACTGTTCTTTTCGCCGCCTTCCATGCCGCTGGAGATACAATCGCAGCAGATAATCTCAGATTTGACAACGCGAAGCCGGAGTATGCCGAAGATCTGACGCACCGCAATCCAAAAGCCGAGAAGGAAAGGATACTCAAAGCCTTCAACCGTGCCGGCACATGGCGTGGGGCGGCGAAGTTGCTCGGAATATCCGAGAAGACCCTTATTCAACTCCGTAAAAAGCACGGAATCAACCCTGACGGAGAAATTGAGACTTGACCGCCTCAAAATAATTGCGTAACTTTGCATCGCAAAATCGCAAATACAAATAATAGCGATTGGAGAGCCAATCGCTTGAAAATATAGGATAACATAAGTTATCGCATAAGTTCTATTGTGAATCTGGAAAATGAACAAGTGATGAGCTTAGCGAGATGCTTGTGCTATGCTTTCTGCATAGCGTATAGCTTCCGCTTTCATCACAGGCAATCCAGAGCCTACAATAGTGAGCGTATGGAGCTATGCGCTATTTTTATATCACAACCGAAAATCTAATTATCAGGTATAAAATTTCAATCTACTTAATCAAAGATTACTACAACGTTACGATTGTGGTCGTGGTGTTGAAAATAACACATATCATTTGCATATCCTGTATTTTGGTAGTGTGAACAATAACGAATATTTGCGCATAAAAACTTTCCGAGCAATTCATTTGTTTTGCAACTAAAATTTAGTTACTTTTGTGCCAAGATTACAAGCGAATGGGAACAAAAGAAAAACTGATAGCCCGGTTCTCTGCTCTACCCAATGATTTCACATGGGATGAAATGAGGCGTCTGCTTGTTGCTTTGGGATACGTTCCGGGCAACAAGGATAAAACCTCAGGCTCTCGCGTGATATTCAAGGGAGAAGGTAAGAAGCCGATAATGCTTCATAAACCGCATCCGGGAAATATCATCAAAGGGTACGTTATGAAACAGGTTTATGATTATCTTAAAAACGAAGGACTGATATGAATACATTGAAATATAAGGATTTTATCGGCTCGGTTGCATTCAGCGAAGCCGACGGCGTATTCTTCGGTAAAATCGAGGGTATCGACGGACTTGTTAACTTTGAGGGCGATAGCGTTGCCGAACTCACCAACGCCTTTCATGAGGCGGTTGACGATTACCTTGCCTATTGTGCCGAAGAAGGCATTGAGCCACACAAGAGCTATTCCGGTTCTTTGAATGTGCGCCTTACTCCCGACATACATACAAGGGTCGCCTACCTCGCAAAACAAGCCGGAGTGTCAATCAACTCCTTTATCCGCACCGCCGTCGAAAAACAGATTGCCGCCATGCTTTGAGTAAGGCATTTTTAACGACTTAGATGCCTGAAAATCGGGATAAAAGCATTAACTTTGTACTGCCCAAACGGAATAATGGGTAAGAACATTGAAATAATGCCGTGTGCAATTCGTGAACAAACGGAGTGACGGCATTACAATATCCTGACAACTACTTAGTTACAACGATACACCTCGGCTTCTCCGGGGTCACAAGACAAAATGTCAAAATGCAGAAAACCTCTGAAATCCAGACGATTTCAGAGGTTTTTCGTTATACCCAACCGGCGTCTCGACGCAAAATAAGGGATCAGCGGATTTCCCGGTGGGCGAGAGAAAATCCGCTGACTTTTTTTGATAGTTAGAATAATCCATATCCCGGATTCTGCTGGCTCTGCTTGTCTTCCGCACTCATAAGTTCGAGTTCGCGGACAGCTATGGGAAGAATCACATGGTAATCATCGAATGGCATCTCGTCAAAATCGGTCCACTGGAAATTTGGTTCTCCGTGATACTTGACAACAGTACGCTGATTGCGCCAAAGGTCGAATGCACGGTGACCCTCGCCGATGAGTTCAAGACGACGCTCATAGAGCACGTCATCAAGGTCATATCCCGCGTTATATTTCTCAGGATCGGTTGTGGTACGGTTTCTTCTCAACTCAGTGAGATACCCGCTGCCCACGCCTGTGCCTTCAGAGCCACGGAGAGCCGCCTCCGCCGCGATCAGATAAGCCTCCGACAGACGGAACACCTTGGGATTGCAGACCTTGAGATTATCTCCCCTTCCGGGATATTTCTTGGAAATGAAATAGCAGCGGTCCCAGTCATAATCATCAGAGAAATGCTTGGGGAACCAATCCCAATACGGATCCTCGAGAAGATCGAAACGCACGTCGCCGTCATCCCAGAGCGCAACGAAATCGGTTGTAGCGATCACGGCATTATATCCATAGCCGTTTACGAAATAGCCAAGTCCATTCCAGCTTGCGTTGTCTGATTCAGTTGTCGGCATCTCGAATATAGACTCAGATGCATAAGCTTCTTTCCAGGAGTCAACATAGTTGTCTCTTGTATAGAGAGTGTAACCGCCATTCTCAATCACGTCTTTTGCACATGCAAACGCCTTGTCCCACTGTTCAGTGTAAAGATACAGACGAGCCAGGAACAGCTTGCCTGCCCAATAATTGAGGGCAGCCTCGCGATGAGCTTTCGGAAGATCGTCAACGATATCCTCCATCTCGCTGATCATGAAATCAAACACGTCGCTCACCTTGTCGCGATAATATGTTCTCATCATGTCATCGGGAAGCTTATCCGTGATCATCGCTCCGAGAGCGTCAGCCTTGATATTGCCTTTGCCGAGATTTGAGGGGAGAGGTCCGTAGCGCAAAGAAGCCTCCCAGTGAAGAATGGCACGGATAAATCTCAACTCCGCGATCATGCGGTCTGTATCCTCGTTGCGGTCCTGGATATACTGAACCTTGTCAAGCTTGGTATTGATGTCGAACGAACCTTTATAAAGCCTCGTCCACATATCCGTGCCTGTGAAATTTGGAGTGCGGCGATCCATGTGATAATACACCTCCATACGATAATCCCAGGGATAGCTCTGCAGGTCGTCGCCCATCACGTCTCCATGCATCGTTGTAGAGACCCTGTAGCATTCGAGATATACGTATGCGCCGTTGACCGCCACCTGCATCTCGGCATTATTTCTTATCATTCCAGGACCATCCTGCACTCCGGATGCTGATTCAATGTCAAGGAAACTATCTCCACACCCTGTCGCGAACATACCGAGTGCCGCAAACAGTGATACTATATATTTATTTTTCATTGTTGTCTGTTTTTAGAATTCAAGTTTAACACCTACACGCCAGGATTTCAACATCGGGAATGTGTATACATTCTTCGCCATACCGTTGAGTCCAACCTCCGGGTCCGTATACTTACTGTGTGAGAATGTCAGCACATCATTGCCATTCACATAAATCTTGGCACCTTTGACCCCAATACGATTCGTCCATGCCGACGGGAAATTATATCCGAATGTAAGGGTTTTTAATCTCAGATGGTCTGATGATGTCATTCGGCGGGAAGATGTATTTGCTGAAGACTTCAGCGGATTGCCGCTTATGATGATCGGGTTGTCAGACTTGTCGCCCGGTTTTCTCCAGTGGTCGGCGGCATCTCTTCTGAAGTTCTGGTTTCCGAGATTGTTGCCGTCTGTCACGCCATAATAGTGATTGTCATCCCACATGTCGCCTCCGAGTGAGAATGTGAGTAGGAATGAAAGTTCAAAGCCTTTATAGCTGAATGTATTGGTAAGGCCTCCGAACCAATCGGGATAACCCTTACCCACAATTACACGGTCTGCCTCGTCAACATTATTTGTCACTCCATCAGGATCAATTACATTCCCTTCTGCATCTTTCGTATTCTTTTTCCAAATGCCCT
Source organism: uncultured Porphyromonadaceae bacterium (assembly GCA_947073495.1). Taxonomy (GTDB): domain Bacteria; phylum Bacteroidota; class Bacteroidia; order Bacteroidales; family Muribaculaceae; genus Lepagella. The sequence continues at coordinate 17,129 of CAMTMX010000049.1, read as the reverse complement.
GACCTGTTGCAGGATCCACTCCAACCCATTCACGGGTGTAGAATGAATAGAGGTTTTCCCCTTCCTTAGTGATGTAAGGATGCGAAATACGTGTCCCCCCGTGAAGTTTCTGGATCTTCGCTCTCATGTAAGAGATATTGAAATCTGTAGTCCACAGGAAATCTTTGTTGTCGATGTTACGGCTTGAAAGAGTGATCTCAAGACCTGTGTTACGAAGCTCGCCATCGTTTACGATAATAGAGCTCCAACCTGTCATATAAGAGATATTGGTCCAGTCGATAAGGTCAGTTGTAAGACGGTTGTAATACTCGATCGTACCGCTGAGCCTGCTGTTTAAAACACTGAAGTCAAGACCTACGTTCCAGGTGTAAGAATTCTCCCATGTAAGGTCGGGATTGCCGATAGTGCTTGCCATAAGGGCGGGGAGAAGATTGTGGCGTGCATCCACAGCAAACAGTGTCAGGTTGTTGTAATAACCGTTAGGCTGGTTACCGTTCGTACCGTAAGACGCTTTCAGTCTGAGGTTGTCAAGCCAGCCACGGGTGTGTTCCATAAAGTTTTCCTTTATGATGCTCCAGGCGCCTGAAACAGACCAGAAGTTACCCCAGCGGCTCTTGGAAATAAAGCGTGAGCTGCCGTCACGACGATAACTTGCAGACAGGTAATACTTGTTGGCATAGTTATAATCAGCCTTTGCCATGTAGGAGACCATACGGTCTGATCCTTCATAACCGCCTACACCGGCAGGAACAGAGGCATTGCCGAGATACATCTTGTCGGCATATGCAAACTGCTGACCTTCAGCTTCAAGATTATCATAGGTATATTTATATGCCTCATAACCGATCAACGCGTTCAGGAAATGATTTCCGAAATTCTTGTTGAAGTTAAGGGTGTTGGACGTGGTCATCTTGTGATAAAGGCTTGAATACTGCCACATATATCCGTTGGTAGCCTTACCGTCGTTCGACTCGGGATCCCAGATCTGCTTCTGTTGAGTGTAGTTGATGTCTATACCGTTGACCGTGGTGAACCTCAGCCAGTCAGTAAATTTCACAGTTAGCGAAATGTTAGACATACTTGAGAATTTCTTGGTGGTAAACGACAGATGCTCAAGGTTATGTATATAGTTCGGCACCTGGTTGAAATAACCCGGGGTCTCATTCAATGAGCCGTCTGAAAGATAGATGGGCTGAGAGGGATTGAGCCAGTAAAGACCTGCCATCGGGCTTGAATAATAGTCGCCGGTGGTCTGTTCGTTCTTGATGGTATAACCCACGTTCTCTCCAATTGTGAAGTCGATATATTTGCCGATCTGACCGGACACTGACAAACGTCCTGTGTAACGGTCGAAATCGCTGCCTACAACGATACCTTCCTGATTGAGATAACCCAATGAAGCGTAATAGTTAAGTTTCTCGGAACCGCCGGTGGCAGACACGTTCACCTTGTTTTCCTGACCTGTACGGAGGATTGCGTCCTGCCAGTTGTTCTCTCTCGGATTAGTGAGGAACTTGGTCAAATCAGCAGTTGCATAATCAAACGAGCCATCCAGGGGATCATCCGGATGAACGAGTTTCGCTGCCGAATGAAGGTTCTTCAGCGCGTATTCCTGAGCCGCCTGATATATTGCCGAATTGTTGGGATCGTAAGATTCTTGCCATGGCAATGCCTTGTTGTTGTAGAGATAGCGGTTTGCGAGTGCTTCCATAGCATATTCAGTGGTCTCAGCCGTATTCATGTAGAATCCCTTCAGAGAGCGGGGCATTGTCTGGGACGACCATGCATGCTCATAATTAACCGTCACCTTTGTTTTTTCAGCCTTTCCCTTTTTAGTGGTAATGATGATCACACCATTCGATGCACGGTTACCATAGAGAGAAGTTGCGGCGGCATCTTTAAGCACCGTCATACTCTCGATATCTTCAGGGTTGATCATATTCAAACCGGTACTGATTGTCACACCGTCAACCACGTAAAGAGGAGTGGTGGATTCATTGATTGAACCGATACCGCGGATCTGGATACCGGACACCTCACCCGGCTGACCTCCTGAATTAGAGAAACGAACGCCCGCCACATTTCCACGAAGCGCCTCTACTGCAGAAGTCTTGGAAGCTGCCGCCTGAGTGAGTTTGTCACTCTTAACGCTGACCGCTGATCCGGTAAACGATTCCTTTGTTGTTGTGCCGTAAGCCACCACCATGACTTCGTCAAGAAGTGCGTGGTCATCTTCCAGCTTCACATCGATTCTTTTTCTTCCATCCACCTTTATCTCCTGAGGCTTCATGCCTATATAAGTGAATTCAAGCACTGCCTTACGAGGATTATCTACTTTTATCTGATAATGACCTTCCACATCTGTCGCGGTGCCCCTATTGCCTCCTTTCACCATCACGGTGACGCCAATCAAAGGCTCCCCGTCAGCACCTGTAACGGTGCCCTCGACCAAAATTTGTTGCTGCTGTTGCATCTCACCCTGCACATCTGATGTGCCTGCGCCTTCCGCTCTGACAAGCATTGGTTGACACAACGTCCCTGCCGCCATCAAAACGGCGAGCCCCCGCAATCCAAGCCGCCAAGGGGCACTTTGCTTTCCAAAATCAGACATCCATTTCATAATTAGCATTTTAAGGTTAGAAGATTGTATCTAATCAACAGTATAGACATCTAATAATTTGCATCCAAATTATAGATACCCTTTCAATCATTTTTCTACAAATTATTTGCAAAAATCAATTTTTGTTCCCCAAACGCTATCGAATTGTATTTTAAGGTTAGATATTTTTAATAATGGCGAACATCCTAAAATCATTCTACAAATAAATATCGCAGTCCAATTGACTTATTCCCGATTTTGAACCGAACTTTTTTAATTATTCAATTAGTTTGAATACAAACTTTTATATTAAAAAACATATCACAATCCGCAATTTTCGACGAATCTTGCTCTCATCGGAAATATCGAAATATGTGTTAGATGCGCAAATATACAAACAATTTTAAAAATTGCAAACTTTTTAGATTAAAAAATATAAAATTTATTTATTGTATATTAAACACCCATAAATATTTTACAAAATAATATACAAAATACCTATTTTTAATCATATTAATTCAATATTTAACAACCATAGTCAATTATGACATAATTTAAAATAATGACAGAGGGGTCTAATTATTTCTGTGATATCCTTCCGTTTTACACTTTAGAGCGCGTTCCTTAACATAGTAAGAAGCATATTGCCGGATCTTCCTTGATTGTTATAAAAAACCGCCGGATAAACATCCGACGGTTTCTCCAATTATGTTAAATCACCATTTATTGGTCTGGTAGAACCTAAGTATCTTGGCTCGGAGAAGATATTCATAATGAGCCTGTATTCGCGAAATTTCCGTTTTATAGAGATTATTCTTCGCCTGTTCGTAGTCTGCCTGTGTGGCACGCCCAAGATCAAACCGTTCACGCGTGGATTCAAACGAAAGATTTGTTTTCTCCAACGTATTCCCGGAAGTCAGATAGCGGTCGCGTGCACCTTTAGCCTGATAATATGCGAGCTGGATATCTTTATAGAGATCTGTTTCCCTCTGCTCAAGCGTCAATTCGGCATTCAGCTTTTGAAGTTTTGCACGGCGGATGCTGTTGCGTGTGTTGAAAGCGTCGAAAATCGGTATTCGTAATGAAAAACCAAGGTAAGTGGAATAGTTGTTCTTCATCTGTCTGCCAAATTTTTCATTTGGCATGCCACTGACCGTATAATAGCTTGAACCCAGACCGGCATTGAAACTCAATGTCGGGATATATCCCGTCTTGGCGAGACCGATATTTTCATTAGCCACCTTAACAGCCTGGCGTGCACCCAAGAGAGAATTATTAAGCCCCATCGCCGATGCGTATACTTCATCGGGACCGGGAATCAAAGGATCTTCCTCTTCCAATGGAACTACGTCAAACCCTTCCACCGTAGGGAGCTTCAACATGTTGGCAAGATTCACGAGCGCGGTCTGAATCTCATTGTCGGATGTGACTATCTGCAGCTGGTCTTGTGCGGCGACTGCCTCAAGATCGTATAATGTCGCTTCTGCCACCTTGCCCGATTCAATCAAAGCCTTCTGACGCTCCACCTGAAACGCGGAAAGTTCAGCCTGAGACCGCGCACTTTTGGCAACCTCCTTGCAATAAAGCACCTGAAGATATTGCGACATGATGTTGAGCGCGATATTATCTTTCGTCGATTCATTCTCCAACACATATTGCTGAAGTGACAGCTCGGCTATCTTTACCCTTCTATATGCCGCCGTGCCTTGAAAAAGGGGGAGACTCATCCCTACATTCCACGATGTGCTGGTGGTATTCCGGTTGGCGTATGTGTTTGCTGATGTAAGACCTCTGCCAAAGTTCATGGATTCAGATGCGGATGCATCAAGAGTGGGGAGATAACGGTCTTGCGCCTCCTTTATCGCATATTCCCCCTCTTTTATCCTGACATCCTGCTGCTTGACACTTATATTATGTGACATTGCATACGATATACAGCTGTCGAGCGACCACGCCTCCGCACTTGCCGAAACAGGAATCAAAGCCACCGCAACAGGCAATATTATGTTACGAAATCTTTTCATGAGAGCTTGTTTTATTTGTTCTCTATATTACCTCTAAGAGGCGTTTTCTTGGAAAGGTCGCCCGACTTCACCTGAACCATCAGTCCGTTTGAGAGACCGACTTCTATTTCCTTCCTCTCAAACACCTGCTTCGGCACTGAGTCTGTCATCACATAAACAAATGCCTTGTCCCCCTCATATTCAACCACACTCTCGGGAACAGAAAGCACACTGTCCGCCTTCTCAAGGATCACACTCGCGTTCGCACTATAGCCGGCGCGCAGGTTCGCACTTTCAGCCTCGGAAAGCGCCGCCTTGACCTCAAATGTGTTTGCTCCGTTATCATCAGAAGCCATAGGTGCGATCTTTTCGATAACGGCAGGATAATCGGATTTAGCCACCGCCCCCACTGAGATTCTCACATTCATCCCCTCTTTAAGAAGATCGACCTCGGTCTCATCCACCTTTCCCTTGAAGATAAGGTCTGTCATGTCAGCTACTTTGGCTATGGTAGTGCCGTCGTTGAAGGTGTTCGCCTGAATTACGGAAGATCCGACTTTTACGGGCACTTCAAGAACCACCCCTGTCACAGTCGAGCGTACAAGAGTGTTTGACCCTTGCGCATTAGCCGCCGACACACCGTCGCGCACAATAGTCAGCTGGTCTTTAGCCTGTTCAAGATCTTTGCGTGCACGTTCCAGCGCCGCCTCGTCTGTCTCATATTTTTCCCGGCTTTCATATTTCTTTTCATACAGCTGCCTGGTTCGGTTGAACGTCCTTTCCGCCTCCTTCAGGGCAATCTCTGCCACCGCCACACGGTTTTCTGCCGACGATAATTGAGATTCTTCAGGAATCACTTTGATTTTTGCGATGATATCGCCATTGTTTACATGATCGCCCGCCTCAACGAGAATTTCACTGATAATTCCGGAAATCTGAGGTTTGATATCGATTTCGTCACGCGGCTCGATCTTTCCGGTAAGGACAGTGGTCCGTTCTATCGATTCTGTAGACGGATAACGAAGGGAATAGACATCCTCTTTCCCTTTTGAATTTTGATAAAGATAGAAGAAAGTGCCGATGAAGACCGCACACACGATCACTATCAACAGGATTTTAAAAAACTTTTTCATCTTATTTTTGGGTATTTATATTTTTCGAGTTGTGAGTTGTGAGTTGAGAGGTATGAGTTACAAGAATTTTCCATTACTGCATAGCTGATTATGCATTATGAATTATGCATTGACTAAATCATTTATCATTAATAGCCTCCACAGGTTTTATCCTCATCGCTTTCACTGAGGGGATAAGCCCGGCGAGAGTGCCCAAAAGCACAAACAGTCCTAAAATGCCTAACGCCACCGTAAAGCTCATCTGGAATCTCGCTTCTGCAACCGCATCCGCAGGATTGTTAATTTGCTGAAGCACCGCAAGCACAACCGTGGCTAAACAAATGCCCCCTAAACCGGCAATTATTGTCAAAGCCATTCCTTCGCTCAACACCTGGATTATGATATCCCTGGGCTTTGCACCTATCGCTCGCCGTATGCCGATTTCCTGTGTCCGTTCTTTTACGATGACCCACATGATGTTGCCGATGCCGATCACTCCCGCAAGCAGAGTGGAAAGACCTATAAACCATGCAAGAAGATCCACTCCTGTAAAAAGCATGTCAACCTGCTCAAACATCTCTGCAATATTGATTATCCATGATGCTCCCTTGTCGTCTGGATGGATACCATGGCGCCTATATACTATAGACTGCATTTTGGGCAGCAGGTCTGTGAGATTTGCATTCGGTTTACCTGTCACCAAAAGAAAATCTATTACATCTCCATATCCGTTAGCCCTTCGGAATGTGCTGGAAGGAATTATCACTGCCTCGTCCAGACTTCCGTTGATTTTCACCTCCGAAACATCTCCTGCCACACCTATAACGGAATAAGCCGTGCCCCCCACATCCACCACTTTCCCGATCGGATCAGCTCCGTCAGGGAAAAGCTGAGTCGCCACCTTCTTTCCAATCACCGCTACTCTCCGCTCTCCCATCACGTCTGCCTCATTCACGAAGCGACCGGAATAAAGTTTCGGGAGAACTATCTTTGTATAGTCGGGTCCTGCACCAATAAGCTGTCCGGAAAACGAGTTCCTGCCATATTTTATACTTTTACCGCCTGCATTGAATGATGGGACAACAGCCTCAAATTCAGGGAAGGATTCTCTGATAAGCTCCACATCGGTCATATCCATCTGCCACGCGCGTCCTTTCTGATAACCTTTATAGGGCATAGACGTGCGGTTGGCGATCATTCCTCCGGTGTTGGTTGCAAACCCGGCAAAATTTCTCTTCAATAGATCTTCTCCTCCACGGGCTCCTCCCGTAAGCATCGCGAGCATAGCCACCCCCCAGAAGATACCGAATCCTGTAAGGAACGTGCGGGTCTTGTTGCGCATCAATGTTGCGCCGATCTCTTTCCAGTTTTCTATGTCGAAAATAGTAAGTTTCATGATCCGATATGGTTTATTCGTCGCGCAAGGCTTCTACTGGTTTAACTTTCAACGCTTTCAGAGCAGGAAATAATCCGGCGACCGCCCCCGACACAACAAGAACAGCCATAACCTCAAGAGCTATTGCAATACTCACCGTAGGATTGGTCAGCGGACCGTCGGGACCGATAAGATATGCAATAATCTGAGTCACCACCATGCCGAACACTATGCCGAGGTAACCGAACAGCAATGTGATGCCTACCGCTTCCGCTATCACCTGAATCAGAATCTTTCGGGGTTTCGCCCCGATAGCCCTCCTGATTCCGATTTCATGAGTGCGTTCCCTAACTGTCACAAACATGATATTACTGATCCCGACAATACCTGTGAGAAGTGTCAGTATGCCCAGCACCCAGACACTTGTGTCGAGTATCACCATCGCCTGACCGGCTTTAAGGCTGTTCGTGAAATAATTCGATATATAGACGGCATTCTCATCTTCGGGATCGAAATTGTGGACTGTCGACAGTGTGTTTCGGATACCGTTTTCTACAGAGGTTCCATCTTCTTCTGTCTTTACGTTTTTCAATGATACGGAAAGCGTTCCGAGATCTTCCTTGTCTGCCGCAAGCATCCTTGCCGTGGTGAAAGGGATATACATGCTTCTGTTCCATTCACTGTCATATACGCCTACAACTTTAAACGAAATCCCTTGGCATTCAACACGTCCCCCGAGAGCATCTTTACCATCCGGCGGAAACAGCTGCTCGGCATAATATTGAGGAATCACGATCACCTTTGCTTTCTCATTCAAATCACGATCCGTAATAAAACGACCCCGGTTCAGGTTGTCTATCCTTTGCACACTTCTCTCCGAGGGGAACACTCCTTCATATCCGCTGGAGACTTTTGCTTTAGGTGTCGATACGCTACTGCTACCGTAAAGCTTTGATGTCACCTCTCCCACATATTTAGAATTTTGAGCAGGAATAATCTTCATGTCCTCGCTTTTTAGCTTGACCAGACGACCTTCCCGGTTTCCCTTATATGGCTTGGAGGTTCTTCCGCTGAACACCCGGATAAGCGCCGTGTTGCGGTTCATCATGTTTTCTGTAAAATTGTTTGTAACGCCCCTTGCCATGCTCAAAAGAACGATGAGCATGAAGACGCCCCAGGTGACCGCAATACCTGTCAAGGCTGTGCGCAACTTGTTTGTGCGCATAGTCTGCCATATTTCTCTACATAGGTCTAACATTGGCACACCGGATTTTGAGCCACCTCTACATCTCCGGGCACAATCAGCCCGTCGGATATACGTATCAGCCGGTTGGTCTGCTTTGCAACTCCGGGATCGTGAGTGACTATTATGATTGTCTTACCCTCTTCCTCATTCAGTTCTCGGAAAATGCCCATAACATCGTGAGAGGTTTTGCTGTCGAGAGCACCTGTAGGTTCGTCGGCAAGTATGATTGATGGATCGGTGATCATTGCCCTTGCTATCGCCACCCGCTGCTTCTGTCCGCCCGACAGTTCTCCCGGAAGATGATGTGCCCTGTCGGCAAGACCCATACGTTCAAGCTGCTCCATGGCAAGGTTATTGCGTTTCTTGCGTGACACTCCTTGATAAAAAAGGGGTAAAGCCACATTCTCTACTGCATTCTTATAATTGATAAGATTGAAAGATTGAAACACGAACCCAATCATCTTATTACGGTATTCCGCAGCCTTGTTCTCGCTCAGATTCTTTATAAGTTTTCCATCTATATAATATTCCCCCGAATCATAGTTGTCAAGAATTCCAAGAATATTAAGCAATGTAGATTTTCCGGAACCGGATGCCCCCATGATAGAGACAAGTTCTCCTTTATAGACATCAAGATTTATCCCTTTCAACACGTGGAGGGGGACAGCTCCGTCGTATGTCTTGTTGACGTCTCTCAGACGAATCATTTCTTCGTTCATGAATTTAGATTAATACCGGGTCGTTACTCCTATAAAACATTGTAGAATACAATATTTTAACGTCACTCTCCATTTGTTATTACATTATTAATTTATATTTGCGTTTTAAGCACAAAATGTAAAAGATTTTATCCTAAAGACGAGTTATCATCTTAAAAGTTACATTTTTTACTTGCAAATTATTTTTATCACTCTCATTATAGTGTATTAGTATATTAATACACTGCAAAAGTAATTGTTTTTTTCATATTCTCCAAATTTTTTATAAAATTCTTAAAAATTTGTGCACTATCTTAGTAACTATTTACTTTTGGCATAAGTTAAGATATAGAAAGAGCATTTTAGGTTGTTTTAGGCTGAATGAAGGAGTTGTAGGGTTCCATAAAGAAAGAATGAAGGCTTAAATCAGACCAAAATAATTCTTTCATGTTATAACCTGTTAAAATTTATTTTATCTTGTAATTGAGGTCTTTGCCAGCATCTATATAATGTTTATTCAGTCATTATGGAACCCCATAACGCAATCATAAATATCAAAAATCCGCTCGACAAATCCTCTCAATTCCTTCGACAAATAAATATCAACAGTTTCTTAAACTAAAAATTGAAATTTGAGAGCACTGTGCTCCAATCATGAAAAAGTGTAAACATCTTCAATTGAGATATACACAAATTTTGATTAAATTTGCACTCTCAATCATATTAGTCATCCTGCTTATCTTCTAATTTTTTGTCAATCACAATCGTTGAGATAATCGATTCAAAAAAATGGAATCATCAGCGCTATTCTTGCAAACGTTTCAATAGTTACCCTAAAAATGTTTTGTAGCACAATTTAAGTTATAGATTTTTCCATAACTACAAACATTGTGTCTATAAACCGGATTTGAGGCTATTGATAATATTGCATGACAAAATAGTGGAGAGAGGCATTAATCCTAAGGGAACCAACTCCCACAAATAAATTTAACAACTTCTAAAACAATCTTTTATTCTATAATTTCACAAAACACATAACTTAATACATACAAATTATTTAACCAACATCAATAACATCGATTATGCTTAAAACCATATTACAGATGCTTATTATTGCCTCTTGTGTATTCTATCCGATACGCGTCAAAGGAGGCACCCACACTGAAAGCGAAGCCAAAGCAATAGCTTCCGACTTTTTCAAGACTGCGGCTATCGACCGGTTGGCAAGCGACGGGGCATGGCAACTTGCCCACATAGCTGAAAAATCCGGCAAAGCGACCTATTATGTTTTCAACGCCACTGACAAAAAAGGATTCGTCATTATATCCGCCGACGACTCTTCGATGTCTGTAATGGCATATTCAACATCATCCACATGGCAATCTCAGGGTGTGCCCGAAGCAGCAGAGGCTCTTCTTGAAAACGGCAACATCATTCCGGCTCCGACTTCCTGGAAAATGCTGACAAGAAGTTCCGGACTTACAAAAAAACTGCTCGCCACACCGACATGGAGTCAGGAAGCCCCTTTCAACAGCATGATTCCCAACCGACCTCTCGTCGGCTGTGTAGGCACTGCTCTGGCTGAAATTCTAAAATATCACAAATACCCTGCCAACCGTCCTCAATCTCTCGTGAAAGACGGGGAACCGACATCCTACGACTGGGATAACATGAGAGACGACAACTACCGTTCCGGCTACACCGCGGCTGAGGGCGATGCTGTGGCGGCACTTGTGGCTGACGCAGCCATCGCCATCGGCACAGACTTCGGTATGTCAAGTTCAAGCGCTTTTGAAGTAAAAGTGCCGGCAGCCCTCATCAGCATGTTCGGATACGATGCCGGGGTCTCTTATAAGAAGGGGAGTGAAATGGACAAAGAATCATGGGATGAATTGATCATAAACGAGATTGATCAAGACAGACCGGTTCTTTACTGCGGTCAGGATGTATCTGTGGGACACGCATTCGTATGCGACGGATATGAGATGCATGGACCTACCGCCTATTTCCATATCAATTGGGGATGGGGGGGAGCCGCCGACGGATTTTATGCTTCCGACGCTCTCAATCCGACAGTAAGCAATTCTTACGCTTTCAACAATCTCACGACCATTGTCTACAACATCAAGCCTGCCACCTCCTCCGCAGAATGGTCGCCCATACACCTTACGAGTGATGAACGACAGGTAGGTCTTACAATCGACGTAACCGACCTTCAACCCGGTGCTTCATTCTCTGCAAGGGCAGGCGCACTGAAAAACATAACAAACAATGGTTTTTCGGGCGATATCGCGCTTGCGCTTTTCAATTCCGACGGTTCTTTCAAACAGCTGCTCGGGGAAGGGAAGAGAATTGGCATTTCATCTCTGAATGTGTTGAAATACACTGATATTTCCGTGGATGTTCCTTCCGGCATCACTATCGGAGACAACGACGTGATAAAACTTGTCACAAAAGCAACCGATTCCGACAAATGGCTTACCGTCGCCAGCGACCTGATGACAATAGGCGAATTGCGCGCAAAAGGGAACGTGATCCCTTATTTCAACGTCAACATTCCGGCGGCTCTCGACGGGGTAGAGATCACTTCTCTGGGAAATCAAGTGATCAAAGGACGCGACTTCGCCTTTAAGGTGGTGTCTCTGTCTCCCGAAAATGTAGTGACCGTCAAGGCAAACGGGTTTATTCTATCTCCGGATGCCGACAATTCTTATAAAGTAACGAACGTAGTAGAAGATCAAGAAATCTCTATTATTGTGCAGAATGCCGCTGATGTAGTCTACAAACGTAACATCTGGGTTCAGTCAGGTAAGCTTTCCCAGGTCATAAGCGAGGCGGAATCCGCCACAATAAAGGATCTCACCCTATATGGAACCATCGATGCGTCTGACTTCAGTTTCATGCGTGAAAAAATGAAACTTACCAGACTTGACATCTCGGCTGTAAATATCACTGCAAATGGCGCCGACCCGGCAAATGCCGTCCCGACAAAGGCTTTGAGCGGATGCGGAACTCTCACTCAAATAATTCTTCCTAAAAACATAAACACTTTGAAAAACGGGTGTTTCAGCTATTCCGGTCTGACATCGGTTGAAATACCTGCATCTGTTGCCACAATCGAATACAACATATTCCTCGGTTGCAGCGGATTGCGTGAGGTGACTGCCCGACGGTCCTCTCCGGCATGGATCAACTGGTGTGTGTTTGAAGGCACGCCCAAGGCAAAACTCATCGTGCCCGTCGGTGCATCCGCAGCATACAGCAACAAAGAATATTGGAATGAATTTAAAGAGATGGTAGAAGAAAATCCGACAGCTCCCTCTTCTTACAGCGTAATGCTGCAAGACACCCAAGGAGTGAGATTCATACCTGTGTCGGAAAGTGCTGAAGTGCAACCGGGCGAGCAATATCAGTTTAAGATCGAGACGGAAGATTCATATGGCGATGCCACAGTGGAGGTGTATGCCAACAACACCCGTCTCTACGCTGATTCCGACGGTATATTCAAAGCTACTGTCAACAGCAATACCCTTATCCACGTTGACTTCCGCCAGCCTGATCCGACAGGAGCTGATTCCCCCTGGAAAATAACCGCCGCAGCCGGCGGGGTAGGACTCGTGACCGACCTGGTGAATGTAGTGGCAGGGAAATCGTTTACAATAAGGGCAAACGCTCTTGCAATACCTTCCGACAATGCCGATGTGTTCTATTGCGCCGCCCTTACCGATAAAAACGGGGCAATCAAGGAGCTGATCTCTCCTATTGTATACAACAGCATATACAACTACGGAAACCTCCCTTGCAATTTCACATGTCAGGTAAAAGAGACTACCGTCAGGGAAGGAAACCTCATACGCATCGTCACTTCAATCGACAAAAAGAAATGGAGCCTTGTCAATGCCGACAACGACACCATTTCCGACCGTATCGACGCTATCGGGAACCGTGTGATCTATCACAACATCAACATGCCGGAGAAAGTGGAGGGAGCCGTAATTCAAGGCGGAGCCACACGTGTGGTGCGAGGGATGCCTTTCACCCTTAAGGTGACACCTGTCTCTGTCGATGACCGCATCACAGTGGCAGTAAACGGAATCAATCGGGTGGTGGATGCCGCCATAGCGAATCTTTCTGTCCCCGCTGTGGTGGAAGACATGGAAATTTCAATACAAGTGAATCCGATGGGGTCGGATGCGTATCATGTGGTGAATGTGCAGGAAGGGGAACTCGATGCAAAAATAGCCCAGTGTCCCTCTCGTCTGAAAATAATCGGCGTCATGAGATCTGAAGACTTCGATGCCTTGCGCAAACATGCGGCAACCATCGTGGATCTTGATCTCGCGGATGTCACCATAAAAGGTGCCGGCGACCTTGCCAACGCAATACCGTCAAACGCATTTGCTTCATCGGCTACAACGCAGACAGCCCTTAAGACCATCATTCTCCCCTCAAACCTTGTAAACATTGAGGAGAACGCCTTCTTCCGCTGCACAGCCCTATCAGAGATCACAATTCCTGAGTCTGTAACCTATGTAGGCGCAGGCGCATTCTCCACATGTTCCGCTCTGGCAAAAATAATTGTAAAGGGGGCTATGCCTCCGGCAACCGGCAACATGTCTCCTTTCCCTGAAAATGCCGCACAGGTGACTCTCGAAGTGCCCGAAGGGGCTGAGGCTTATTACGAACAGGCAAGCTTCTGGAACACTCTCGGTCTGACCACCTCAGAACCTTTCTACAACATCCAGATCGATCCTGAACGTTCTTTCAACTACAACGAATACTTCACGTTGACAAAGATTCCCAAGATGGAGACCACTATCAATGTAGGTCTGCCAAACAGCACCAAGTCTACAAATCCTGTCCGTAGACCCAACGTGGCTTTCAGGGTATACGACAACGACTACGAAGTGACATATTATACCTATGGAGGATCCTCTTATTCATCCGTAAGATACGGACAGCATAGTGTAATCTTTGATCCAAGCTATTCCGAGACCTCCATGCGATATCCGCAAGACCACGTGATAAAGGTAGTGTTCCATTATCCCATCGATTTCAAACTCCCGTCCAATATAAACGCAGAGTTTGTCGAGGTGAACGAGGAAAATGTATGGCGAGACGTATGGATGCATCTGTTTGTCGACGGATCAGAAGAGCGCCCCACGCTTTATAAAGAAGGTGAAGATTATAAATTCAGACTCAATTCAGAATTCTCCAATCTTGACATGAATGTAAAGTCAGTCAGCAAGATAATGACAAAAGTGGGGGAATCTCCGGAATATCAGACTGTAGAGACGACTCTTCTGCCTGATGAAAACGGATTGTATACGATCAGCAACCTTCAGGGTGACACCCGGATAGAAATCTCCACATCCCTCAGCGTAAACGACGGCTCCATGATTTCTGCTGAAGAGATTTCCCTCGTAAGCGCAGAAGAGGCAAAAAACATATCCAATATCTCTATCGCCGGCAACCTGGATGAAAATGCCTTCTCTAAGCTACGGGAGAAATTCATTTCTCTTGAATCTATCAACATGTCAGAACTCGAAAATGACATCATCCCCGCCAACGCATTGTCAGGAATGACTATGCTTAGAGATGTGGTTGTCCCCGAAAATGTCAAGACAATCGGCGACAACGCTTTTTCCGGCTGCTCAAATCTCGAGACAATCACCCTTCCGGGGGTATCAGGCATTGGAGACGGCGCTTTCGACGGTTGCCGGTCTCTGACAAGCATAACGATTCTCGGAGTGTCGTCCGACAACAGCGAAACCGACGAGGAGACAAGAGCCACCTCCAGAGCACGCATATCGGCTGATTCCTTTAGAGGTATCAATCCCAACTGTCTGTTATATATCCCGGAAAACTGGTCGGATGACTTAAGCAGTCTTAAAAATGTAATCATAAATAAATCCGGAGCCCGTATTGCAACAGGCGACATAGAGCTTTCAGGCGACTATCCTTTCGAGGCACCTGCAAGTTTCAGTCTTGCCGACCATAATATTTCGCTATCTATAGATATTCCAGGAAGCACAAAAACAGTCAACGGTGACTGGAAAGGAATTATCTTGCCGTTTACTCCTGACGAAATAGTGTATGGCGAGGACTTCACCCCACGTGGAGAAAAAGTCCTGAATATTATGTCATTCTCAAGCGAATCTGACGCAAGCCTTTCCAATGCTGAAAAGATTGTGGCAAACACCCCATATTTCGCCAATATGCATGCCCCCTTCGGGAAAGTGACCGTCACTTTCTCTGCAAAAGGGAAATCGACCGGCGATCAATTGGAGTATGATATCACGACATCCCCGCAACCGGAAGCATTGAAAGCAATTGGATCCGGCTTCACTCTCTACGGGTCATTCAACGGCAGATCAGTCGGGAGCACACCTTATCTGATAAACGAAACCGGAAGCGCCCTGACAAAGGCTGATGAACCTTCGGCTACAATCGCTCCCTTCTCTGTGTATGCCTGTGCCAACGATGCCTCTTCGCCAGCCGTCTTCAATATCGGAAGCCACCCTATATGGGTTGTTGAGCCTGAAAGTTCAAAAGAATCCGGTTCGAAACTCTACAGATCAGAACGTATAGAACTTACTTCTCAGACTGAAGGAGCGTCTATATATTTCACCACCGACGGCACAGATCCCGCCAATAGCGAGACCAGGCAGGTATATGCCTCTCCCATATCAATCGCGGATGAGTCAGTTCTTTTACGTGCAGTGGCTGAATGTGAAGGCAATTTTTCCGATCCGGTCGCCCTTGAATATGGACTGAAGAAAACGAATGTGACAAGAAATCTTGAAGAGGGATGGAACTGGATTTCTCACAATGTCGAGAATGACATTCCCGTTGCTTCTGTCATAAGCGACAATGTCTCAAGAATAATATCCAAGACAGAAGAGACCATACGCGACCCGCAGTCAGGATTTGTTGGAAATCTTGAAAACCTTCATCCCCTTGAGGCATACAAAGTGATGACCTCAGGTGAAGGATCGCAGATATCAATCTCTGGTATTTCTTTCGACCCTGTAGCCGAAGTGAAACTTCACAAGGGCTGGAACTGGATCGGATGTCATTCAGAAGATGATGCTTTCCCGATTTCCGATATGTTTGCCAATCTTGAAATTGAGGAAGGAGACATGATAGTAGGCAGGGAAGGATTCTCTCAGGTTGACGCAGAAGGCAACTGGGTGGGAAATCTTTCTAAACTCCTTCTTGGACACGGCTATATGTATCTCAGCAAATCAGACAAAGAGTTTACATACAATACTTTGGTATCCGACAATGCAACGCAATCCGACTCATATGAAGCAGAACAGGTATGGGAAATAAATAGTGGAGCATATCCTTCTGTCATGCCTGTCACATCTTGTCTGGAAACGGAAGACGGTCTTTCTGCTTCCGAAGGGGAATACGTGATTGGTGCGTTCTGCGGAGACGAATGCCGCGGTATCGGTGTGGCTGTGGATAAACTCACAATGATCAGTGTCTTCGGAAATCCGGGAGACCTCATTTCGTTCCGCGTGATATCAAATGAAACAGGCGATGAATATATCCTCAACCGGACCATTACATTCTCGGAAGATCCTGCAGGATCTCTTAAAGAGCCGTTTGCATTAACT
This sequence comes from uncultured Porphyromonadaceae bacterium, assembly GCA_947073495.1. Taxonomy (GTDB): domain Bacteria; phylum Bacteroidota; class Bacteroidia; order Bacteroidales; family Muribaculaceae; genus Lepagella. The sequence goes on along the minus strand of CAMTMX010000049.1, from coordinate 471 downwards.
ATAGATTCTTCATCTGTAGAATCTGTCTACGGTGGAGAATACAATGTCTCTGTTGAAAACGGTTCGCTCGTCATAAGGGGCGATACAAGCGCCATAGATCGTGTGGAGATCTACGATATGGGAGGAATGAAGGAACATTCTTTGTCTGCGCCAAATGGATCATCAATCAATGTAAATAGCCTATCTTCGGGCATACATGTGATTGTGATCTACTCCGGCACACACAGGACAAGCAAAAAAATTGAAATAAAATAATAACTTCAAACCAAGTTTAGCTTTAAGCAATAAATTTAAGAGTATGTTTACTTTTAACATTAAGAAATCTTTAGAAGTCTTTTGGGCTTGTTTTAAGTCTTCATTCAGGAATTATGGAACCCCATAACTCCTTCACTCAGTCTCAAAACGGCCACAAAAACTCTTTCTAAATCTCAACTTATGTCAAAAGTAAACATACTCTAAATGCAATAAAAA
>CAMTMX010000048.1 GCA_947073495.1 uncultured Porphyromonadaceae bacterium | reverse complement strand
ACAAAAGCGAGAACAGTTAAAAGCTCGACTGAACAACAATGGAAATTTGTGTCCTCAAACAGCTCAAGATCCTAAGCCTCATATTATTCATAATATCTTTCCGGATAGCATCGAGTATAAAGCCAACTTTAACGAGGGTATAAACTCTATTGGAGGCAAAATTATCATTACCCCAACGCAGTTAATCTTTCATCCTCATAAAATCAATTTTGGGGACATAAGTGAACGTGTTTTTGAAATCAGCCAAATATCGGGTTATGAGAAAGGTTTATTATCCTTTCTGTTCATATCATTTCTCGATGGTTCGCGGATAAAGCTTACTGTTTGGAAAAAATCGGAGATTATCGCACATCTCGAGGCTCGATGGTCATCCCTTATAAATAATTAAATATGGCAAGGTATGAGATAATGAAAGAGGATGCCATCCTCGGTCCGTTTGATATAAATCAAATAGATGAATTTGTTCGCGCTGGTCTCATCTTAAAGAGAGACTACGCCTATGATATTGAATATCCCGATAGTTTTCGCACTGTTGAGTTTTTCATGAAGAAACATGGGAAATCAGTTAGTGTTGAACACAAAGGAAATGTATTCTCTCAAATTCAGGAACTTGGGCAAGAACTGATTCTTCCCTCTAAAACGTTTTCCAAAGAACCTTGGAGAACGGACAGGAAACTTTTTGTACTGGCTCTTGTCGGCCTTGGACTATCAGTAATTCTTTCTATTGCTCCATTCATGAACGTGTTTGGCATATTCTATGTGGTCGCGCTCTATTTCTCAATAATTTGGGGATTGTTCTTCTATTATCTGTTCAAAACAGATCAGGTAAAATTGTCGTTGACTGTTTTACTGTTTTTCGGGACACAAGTAATAATTCTATTAGCCTATTCTGTTATAGGCATAGGTAACCTAAATCCATTTGAGGGATTGTATGAATCAAGTAATATACTAATAGGATTGCCATCATGCATATTGGGAATTGGATGCGTTGAGGAGTTTGTCAAGGTGTTACCGGTATTTCTGATTCTGTACTATTCTAAAACTGTTATTCAACCTCAGACAGCGGTGTACTACGGTTTGATTTCCGGTATTGCTTTCGGTGTATTTGAAGGTGTACAATATCAAATGGGTCCCAACTTTCAAATGCTTGTTGACAATGGTTTAGAGGAAGGGTATTTGTACTCGTATCTATCAAACATTGCAAGATTAACGAGTCTTCCATTTCTTCATGCTGTATGGTGTGGAATCGCATCATATTTCGTTGCTTTCGCGTTCCTCTACCCACGATATAGAAAATCTCTATACCTATTAGCGATCCTCATTCCTGCTACCATCCACGGGCTCTATGACTATTTATGCTTCAATATACCCATATCATTAGTGACAATCCCAGTTGTCATTGTAGGAGTAGTACTTCTAATGGTCTATCTTAATATAGGGAATAACTTCCACTCTAAACTATCTGATTAAAAACTTTAAAATATCACATGTACTGTCTTTTAACACCAACTATTTAATAATGAAAATACCGGGATTAACTTTCTCTTGGAAGAGGGCTTTGGGTGTGACGCAGGTGAAGCAGCAGATTGCCCGCTCCACTGGCATACCGACCTCTCGTGCCGGTCTTGAACGCAAGATCGGCAAAGCTATCATCAAGTCCATATTCGGCAAATGATGGCGGTTCATACAATAACGCTACCGATTTATACATTTGGAGGTGGTTGTTTACCATTCACTGCTACATGGCATATATCTTTGTAAAGAAATTACATTGTCTTTTTTCTGAAGAATGATTAAACAAGCTTTTGCTGTGGTTGCAAATTCGCTGCTGTTTATTGGCAAGAAGGCAGGTTTGACTTATAATGAAGTCAATATACTTGTCTATTACTTGCTGATACCTCTGTCTTGGAGCGTGATGTTCGACTGTTGGATAGGTCTCCCCATAACCTCTGCCGCTCTTATGTGCGTCTGGATAGGAATATTCATTGCCACAAGACACAAGTTTAAGGAATGGTGTGATCGGGCTTTTCAAGACTCTGTCAATTTCTTGAATTGGTTCAATCGTTGGGGTGGTAATTACGTTCTCAATTCGGTAATAATCTGTGTGTTGTTTCCGTTGTTAGTCTATGGTGTGTTAATTTGGTTGCTTTTTCGATAACTGCTCTATATGAAAACAAGTTTCTATTTCTTTCTCTGGTTTATAGTCTATTATCTGATAGGGCTTACCGGGAGTCCGCTCCTCATCCAGAACGGCTTTTTTGTCGCTCTGATACTCGTGTTCTTTATCAGCCGGCTCGACCGCAAGTTCTTTGCTCAGGAAACTCAATATCAAGCCAATCTTAATCGTGCTTATATCTTTGAGATATTCTACACCAATGATGCCGGAAAGATGGCTAAGATTATCCGTAATAAATTAATCGGTCAGACTGTCTGGGCAATATATTGCATCCTGACTGTAATAGGGTTGCTTGCCTTGCGCAGCTCCGATATATTCGCATACGTCATTTTCGGATTGTTCGGAGTCGCATCTATGATTGCATCTTCGAAATGTCTTTCTCAGTATAAGACAATCAAAGAAGATGGGTTGCCCCCGTTTGACGAATCACAATTTTCTGAAGACAACGAATTATTTGTCAAGTATTGCGAACTACGCCGGCAATATCCGGCCAAGGCACTTCAACCTCAGGCACCCTCTATCTCTAAATGGGTAAATATTGCTTCCATTATATTCGCAGTGGCTTGTATAGGCGGCGGGCTGTTCTATCTGTCTTTAATTCTTTTCAAACTGACCCATATAAACCTGCTATTTTCAGCCATGCTCATCTGGGCGGTGCTCGCAGTTTATTTCGGCATAAAAGACCTCGTCGGCAGCATCCGCATCCTGCAACATAAACCCATCCCCTCTCTCAAATAAAACCCTTTCCGGAACTATTTATGAACAATCTAAACCGGTTTATTCTAAGCATTCTATTGGTAATGGGTATTGCAACGCCTGGAATGGCAAATCATATATATTGCTATGCCGAGACGTTGCCTGCTTCTATTTCACAACGGGATTATTCCAAATTTCGTTCCATGCAGGATGTTACGGACTATACAGACAGCTGCATCAGGCAACTCCAAACAATTGAAAATCCGGAAGAAAATTCCTTAAAACAATATGTCGGATTATGTATTGAAATCCACGACATGCTTGATCAGTTTAGGGATCATTTTAACACTGCCAATTACGGAGAGGCTGCTGACTACACCGTTAAGGCGATGAAAGCGGCTGACAAACTATATGGAAAATATAGTGAAATTTTCGCAAACTTATTTGCCGAATATCTTTCTTATGATTGCAAAGGGGAATTAAGCAATCCGATGATTAATATGATCGGACAAGACATGTTCTCCCCGGATTCCACATATTACCCTCACATAAGGTATCGATTAAACCGAAAACTGTCAGTCTATGACAACATACTTGCAACTATTTATCACAATAAAACCAAATCTAATCGTGAAGATCTAAAATTAGAATCCACAAAAGAAGCATTGTGGTCATCTTTCCAGCTTGCGTACAATCATGGGAAAGCTGACAATAAATTGTTTGATATTGCAATGGTACATTACACTCCTTTGACTGACGATATCAAATCTTTTGTAAACTCTGTCGAATCACGACAAAATTTCATGGATGGCACCGGGATTATGCTCACTCTTTATTCTCTTTCACCTAATAAAGATTCACTTGAAAATCGATTGGATGAAATAAGACAACGAGTTGAAATTCTCGAAAAATGTTTTATAAATATATCCGGTAAAGGATTTATTTCAAAAAAAATTAACGGTGTGCATCTCTTGGCATATCTTCAGGCATGGAAGGATTTTCTTAAAGCCAATAATGCCGGAGAAAAGGATCTCGCTATTTTAGATTCCATGGTATCTGATTATTTACAGGCATTGCCGGTTATGCCACACTCATATACTGTTGCCAATGATATTTTTAACAGATTAAATAAACCATACGATTTTCCATTCGAATTTGAAAAGACGAATCAGGAAGTGAATTTCCCTACCCTAAAATATCTTGAAGACCTTAACGCCTTTTCTAAGAATTCCGATTTATTTATGAGTGTAGAGACTTCCCTTCCTCCTATATTGGAAAATCGATTGAATAAGTTGATTGATAACAAAAAATATATGACATTTCTCAGGTTTTGTTCTGAATGTCTCGATTGCATTGATAATTACTTTGATAACGCTTTTACATGGTTTATCGATTGGTCGAGTGATAAAACTGTAGAATACAGCAAAAAGCGAAGAGAAGAATTGCTCGCACAAGGATGGACCGGGAAACCCGGGGATCAATATATAGGGGCTGACCATGTTCTTGACCATGCTGTTGATTATATAATTTCCCGAAAATATTATCACAACCCTTCCACTCCTGTTATCTTTTCAAGATCTGCTAAAATAAAATATGAATTGGGCGATTTCAATTCAGCATTACTCTATTCTCAAATTGCCAATGAACTATTTGAGTTGAAAGAATCATCCACCAAAGATTGGATTGACAATAAATGTGTTTTAGCCAATTCGAAATACATTGTAAACAATGATTCTTCCGAATACATATCTTTAGAAAACCTTACCTCTAAAATAGAAGAAGATATTATTAAAAATCCGAATGATGATAATAACGATATTTTGAAAAAATACTTGCTTTCATTATATACTGCCATTGCTGATTATAAAATCGACAAAGAAGATATCCCTGAAGCCGAAAAATTAAATGAAAAAATTTTGGACGAAGTATTTCTTCGTAAAGACAGTATTTGGGAAAAAGGTGGAAGTATTATATTTACCTTCCATGAAGACTATATACCCGTTAAATATAGATCGTGGAGAATCGATCAATTAAAAAATAACAGAATTAAAACAGATTCGATATTTAATGACTTGCAAAATGAGATAGATGGTTTGGGATTATTCGGAATACCATTTAACATTGAAAACATTGTTGCCAAAGTACACGATATTTATTACAGATATGGAGAAAATAAGTATAATAACGATTTTACCTATATACCAAACCGGCAGTCCGAACAGATACGATTCAATATTCAAAGATATGGTGCTTCAATGCATCCGACCCTTCGGAATACATATTACGATATTGTGAGATCAGAGATTGAAAACTATAACGGTATTCTTGCTCATGGAGATTCAATAAGGGATGCAGAGTGTATTTATAATAATTTGCTTATATTTCATGGACTTCAATTGCTGAATGAGCAATTAATATCTTCTGTAATCAACCACGATAATGAATATAAGAAGGTAGTCGAGGATTTAGCATCCGGCTCATTTATCAATTCTGAGAATCTCGCATCTTTGTTTAAATCAGACAGCTATAGAAAAAAGGTTGAAGAGCAGGCTCTCACATCAAAAAACATTAAAGATCTGTTGAATGTCAACTATAAAGACGTTCAGAAAAATCTTGATTGGAAGTCTGTTGCAATCGAATTTTTTAAATCTCCATTCTGGGATGACAGAAACAATCCTATTCCCTCAGGTGAAAAAAGATGGGGATATTATGCCGCTCTATTAAAAAGTAATGGAGCTCCTATAATTATTCCTCTTTGCAATGAAAATGATCTTCTGAAATCAATTTCAAACAAACGATTTTCAAATAAGAGGATCACCGATCTTTTATGGAACTCAATTTTTCCTTATCTTGATAATATATCAACAATATATTTCGTAGCTGATGGGGAACTACATAACATACCGATTGAATACTTACCTATTGACAAAAACAAGACAATTATTGACAAATATAATATTTTCCGACTATCCTCGACAAGGATGCTCATCAACAATCAGGAGACTTCTAAAAATATGGATGGAACGCTATTCGGATATATGCATTATCAACCGTTATCATTAGATCTCACTCAATCTGACACACAAGACTTAGAGTCTGCCAGAATAAAAGAATTTAAAACGAGAGCATTACATACCTATATTAATAGCGAACGCGGATCAGTTGAAGACTTGCCTAACACTAAACTGGAGATTTCCAATATCGCTAACGAATTCAGGCGTAAAAAACGTAAATGTAATGTTTTTACAGAATATGAAGCAACGGAAAATGCCTTCAAAAAACTTTCCGGCAATGCCCCAAGTATCCTCCATGTGGCCACTCATGGTATATATTGGTCTGAATCTGATTTGGAAAATCTTTCAACCAACATACCTACACTCTACTCCAACGATAAGACCATAAAGGAAAATGCACTCAATAGATCTGTTCTTCTATTTTCTGGAGCCAATTCAGCTCTGCAAGGTAAATATAAGGATGATGAGGATGACGGGATTCTAACAGGTGAGGAAGTGGCGTCTTTAGATCTACAGAATGTAAACATGCTTTCTCTTTCCGCCTGTCAGACTGCATTGGGAGAAATCAAGGGAGACGGAGTTTTCGGTCTACAACGAGGTTTCAAAAAAGCCGGTGTCAAATCTATTTTGATGAGTTTATGGAATGTGGATGATGAAGCCACCAACATATTTATGAGTGCTTTCTATAAATATTATTTGGATGGGAAAACAAAATTTCAATCTCTCCGTAATGCTATAAATGAGACAAAAAAATTCAATCCTAATCCAAAATATTGGGCGGCTTTCATCCTTTTAGATGGCTTAAATTAACGATCTTATTAACATATATTCAAAATGGATAAATCATTTTCAAATTTATTCAGCTCGACAAAAAGATACATTATGATCTTAGCATTTGTCATTATCAGCTTCAACATGGTTGCCAAGAATTCCGCTTTGCTGATTGGCATAGGGAATTATGACAAGGGAATGACAGGATGGTCTGCCATCCATGGTGACAATGACGTATCTTTGCTTGAAAATAGACTTAAGACAAAGGATTTTTCTGTAGTTCATTTAACTGACCGGGAAGCTACTAAAAACAATATCAAGTCGGCATTGTCTAATCTTGTTAAGTCTACGACATCCGGAGATGTCGTCTATATACATTTTTCAGGTCATGGTCAACTTATTGCCGATATGAATAATGATGAACAAGAGAACCTTGACCAATCTTTTGTCTGCTATGACGCCTGTTTTTCTCCGAGATATAAGATAGAGGGGAAAAGTTATCGTGGACAAAACCATTTTATTGATGACGAACTTTTCCCTTATCTTAACGAACTTAAGAAAAAAGTTGGAAAGACGGGGCAGGTTATTGTCGTGTTTGACTCTTGCTACAGCGGAGGCGCCGACAGAGGTGAGTTATCTGATGATCCTGACTGCGAAAGTGATGTGGAATGGGACAAAACCACCCGCGGCACTGATGACGAATTTCAAATCAACAAATCTGTAGAAACATATCTTCAATCAATCAAGAAACCGGGCAATTATACTTCCGCTGGAGGTAACATAATAATAATCAGTGCATGCAAAAGTGATCAAAAGAATTATGAATGTAAAGAACGCCTTACAGGAAGGAAATACGGATCTTTGAGCTATTGCATCAGTAAAATGCTTGACAAGGGGATCCCTATGTCGAAATGGGGAGAGTTCTTTCTTAACAATGATTATAGATCATTACGCATATTCCGTCCATCCCAGCATCCTTCAATCGAAATTCACGAATAAAAAAATCTTTTTTATTTAGTTTCGCAAACCCACTTAGACATTGAGGACTAATGGGTTAAAGAATTAGAGTTATAGATAATATCCATGGAAGCCTGATATCTTCCCTCGACTGGAGATTAACCTTTTAACCTTATAACCCCATAACCCTCAACTTTTGCTTGCGAAAGTTGAATTTTTACCTTTTTCAACTTTCGGTATAAATAATCAAAGAAACTTATAACAACTCAACTTTCGTTTGCGAGGGTTGAATTTGGCATACTGAAATATGAGACTTTACAAAAAATTACTGATATGTGCGGCAGCTGTTATGGCTTTGGGGTATCTAATACCCTATTCCTTCCGAAATCCTGTTGAAGGTGCTACCCGCAACGACTACAATCAGGAATCTTTCTGGTATTATCCTTGGGGTACGTCGATCACTCACAAGGGTGTGGATATTTTTAAAAGCAAGAACACTCCCATACATCCGGCTTCAGGTGTGGAAGGGGTGCTGTATGCAGGACACATGCCGGGCAAAGGGGGGAATGTCGTTGTCTCTCTTGCCCCCAAGTGGAGACTTCATTATTATGCACACATGGATAAGGTGTCGGCTATTCCATTGTCTGTTGTAACGCACGGATCCACCCTCGGGACAGTGGGAAATTCCGGAAATGCAGCCAACACTCCCTCTCATCTGCATTTCGGCATAGGCTCATTGATTCTTAATCCATTTCGAATCGATGACACTCCTGATGGTTTATTCAAGGCATTCTATATGAACCCCACTCCTTACCTCAACACTTATCATACCCCCCAATGACAATTAAATTAATAATATTATGGCAAAATATTTTCCTATAACAACAATTCTTCTGACTCTCCTTGTCTCGTGTTCTTCCAAACTTAAGACGGACTCTCCCCGGAATCAGTCTGACACTGATCTTCCGGAGGTGTATCAAAACGGTTTCTTCTCTATACGTTATCCTGATACTTATCAAGCGTATGCAAATTTCAACGGGGAAACATATACTTTAGATGAACTTAATGAAATGGGGGAAGAAGCTATGAATAAATTGGAAATGAACGAAGTGTCGATCATGCCTAAGCATCATAACAGCTATTGGATTTCTCCTGAAGTCTACATAGTGTTGTCGCGTCATAAAATGGATCTACCATTACGTACGTTTATGGATTTGTCGATAGAAACACGTAATTATACAAATGGGGAAGATATGGAATGTCTCGGATATAGCGACGTCGACAGCATATCATTTGCAGGGCATCCCGCACTTGAGACTAATTTCTATTATCTTGCAGAAAATGGCGATACCCTGGTACAAAATCAGAAAATCGTAATGAAGCCGGATTTTTCTCTCTACTACATCAACATCAAGTACAATTCACGGACATCTCCCGAAACGGGTGAAAAGATCGTCTCCTCATTCCATTTCAAGGATTGACCTTTACCCCTTTATTCACACTTACAAAATTTTGTAATGTAAAAGAATAGATTGTATCTTTGTATTAGAATTTGGATGTATCTATGCCGTTGATAAGAATCATATTTGTCTTGGGGTTGCTGATCTTTTCGGCAACCCCGGAACTGTGTTCCGCAGGGAGGGCTCTTCTTATCGGGATCGGCGATTATGATACCGACCGGACAGGATGGCGCAAGATACATGGCGACGACGACGTGACGCTGCTCACCCCTTTGTTGAAAGAGAACGGCTACACGGTCAGCAGCCTTACAAATAGATATGCCACCAAGAAGAATATCGTCGCGGCAATCAAAAAATTAGCTAACGAATGCCGAGCCGGAGATCATGTCTATCTACATTTTTCATGCCACGGGCAACCGGTGACAGACTGCAACGGCGATGAATCAAGGGAGTATGACGAGGCGATAGCTCCATACGATGCTCTGAAATCTGAAGGATATGCCGCAGGCAACAGTAAATATCGGGGCGAGAACCATCTTATAGATGATGAGATCGCCCCCCTGCTCGACAACATCAGCCGAAAAATCGGAAAGACAGGAATCCTCTTCGTGGCATTCGACGCCTGCTATAGCCGGGGCTTGGAGAAGGGGGACAATGATTTCCCCGAAGATTTCGATGTGGACGAGCTTCCCGACTTTATGCGGGGTACAGCCGACTTCTTCTCCCCTACTGACAAAACATATCTGCAATCCATCAAACCGCCTCAGAAATTCAGTGGAGGGTCTCCGATTGCAATAGTGAGTGCATGCCGAGAAAACGAACGGAATTTCGAACTCCGCGTAGGCAACCGCCATTACGGTTCACTGTCCTACTGCATATATAAGCTGCTGCTCAAAAATGCCGATTTACAAAAATGGGTAAATTATTTTAAATCCGGTTCATACAAAACATCGGGATGTTTCCTTAAGATCCAGCATCCCACAATAACCTTATACCAATGATGCGATATTTTCTATTTATACTACTGGCCTTGCTCTCTTTCCCGGCATTGGCAAAAGAGACGGTCGATACAGACACCGACAGCCTGGATGGAGAGATCACGGAACAATTGGCGGAACTGATTAAAGGTAACGATTTAATTAATTATCAAAGGGATTTCGCCACGATGATGTCTCAAGTTTTTGATGAATATGCCGCATCGGAAGGATATTCCGCACCCGAGTTTGAAAGAACATCCAGCCAGATTATCGATGCGTGTATTGAACAACGCGATTTCATAGCGGCAGGGGTTTTACTTCAAAAAGCTTTCAATATTCTACTAAAAGACTATACGGGGCCGAATCTTAAGGACCTCAATATGCACTATCTCGCCGTGTCGGCTTCGGAGTATTATCTTTCGGCAGGAATAGACGGCATGGCAGGCGACTGGATTTCAAATGCGTCAGAATTCTGCATGGCAACCGGTCGTACGTCGGGCAACCACTGGATTAGAAACAAGTTCAACCTGGCGACATTTCTTCTCAGAATGGGTAAAGAAGAAAATGCAAAAGGTCTTTATGAGGAAGCCGTGACCAACCTTCAGGAAATAAAGGATTCCGAACTCTCCCCTTTCACCATCAACGCCATGCTCCGCTGCGCCACCGAAATGATTCCGCATGTGTCAAGCAGATTCTTACGTCCGACAATAAAACAGCTTATAAAATCAGATACCATCTCCCCCGTCACAAAAGTAATGTCGGGAGTGTTCAATGCAAAAGGATTATGTCATTACAACAAGCGATATAAAGCGGCTTTTGAAATTTATGATAAACTTTTTAACGGAGAGGCATCTACCCTCGCATACAAACTCGCAGTATACGATGCCTTAGAAACGGCATGGCATGTCGGGGAGGAGGAATATACGTCAATGCTATTGACAGCTTCCCATATCGGACGCGATCTGACCTATCTTGATCTCAACTCTTTTTCGCTCAACGACGCTGAAGTGCTTTGGGGTCGTACCGCCGATAAACTTAACCGCAGTTTCGGTATCGGGCTTAACGGTGATACCTCCAATCAGTTTATCCTGACAGGCGCCTATCTCAACAGCGTTTTCACAAAGTCGCTTTCAACTCAGAATTTTCATGAGGTGGCGAAACTAATAAAGGAATCGGGGACTGATAAATTCAAAGCCGTGCAGCGTGAAATTCTGGAATTGAAGCATAAAATGGCGAACGTGACTGATAAAAAAAGTCGCGACGCGCTTCACAGCGAAATCGAGAAAAAAGAACTTGCCATGCGCTCAGGAATAAATCTTGCCCCATTAATCGGCTGGAATCACAACAAAAGCGTCATGATGCCATCCTCCCTTGAGGCTGACGAATGTGCCGTAGAAATTCTTGAGTATCCCAAAATTGAAAACGGAGAGGAGATAAATTGCTATGGCGCCATTATTTGCACTTCCAAACCTCACACCGACAAACGTCTCGGCATCTCTCACCGCGTGGAGAATTATGAATTCGTCTACCTCGGACCTGTCATTGCATGGCAACTTTTCCATTTTGGAATGAACGATAATTTTGACGACAAAACACGGGCGGAACAATACCGACATGACCAGATAGTCAGTGTGGGGAATCTCATGGTTCCGCTATTGAATCATATTCAGGGATATAAGAAAGCTTACGTCTCCCCTACAGGTATATTGAGCATGATCAACATCGGTGCCCTTCCCTGGGGAACAGGCGACAGTATTGTCAATGACAAAGTAGAGATTGTAAGGATCAATGCTGCTTTTGATGTGGCTGACATAAAGAAGAGGACTACAAAACTTAATTCCGCCGCCGTTTTCGCCAATATGGATTTCAATAATGCCGGTAATACTGGGCTATCTTCCGATTACTTCGCAAATGAAACGGCAGGCTACAGGGTCAGTATCGAGAAAGGGGCAGCTATGACGAAATTCCCGCGTCTTCCAATTGATGGGGAAAAGTTGAAAAGCATCATTAAAAAGCACACCGGAAAAGTCAATTCCTATTCCGGAAGCACTGCATCGGAAGAAGCTTTCAAGAAATATAACGGGAATGCTCCCGAACTTTTGCATATCGACACTCACGGTTTCTACATACCTGACGGTGACCAGGCATTTATAGGAAAACATGTAATCAACGGCTCTCGGGAAAGGGCGTTGCTGACCTGCGGACTCGCTATGTCAGGAGCCAACAAGGCTTGGAGCGGCGAAGAGATCGCCCAAGGTAAAGAAGACGGAATACTCACAGGGTGGGAAATAGCGTGCATGGATCTTTCAGGATGCAAATTAGCGGTACTTTCGGCTTGTGAAACGGCACAGGGAGACATCGACAGAATCAACGGTATCAGGGGACTTCAACGCGCATTGAAACTTGCGGGAGTGAAAGCCATGTTGCTGACGCTATGGTCGGTCGACAACGAACTGACCGAAGAGTTTATCAACGGTTTCTATAAGAGATTGCCAAACTCAGCAAACTTCAATGAAGCGTTTGTAGAGACACAGAAAGAGTTTCGCAAGCGTCATCCGGATCCCTACCATTGGGCACCTTTCATGCTTATCAATTGACATCCGCACACTCCCTTGGAAAAACCATATATGGTGGATATCTTTGACATGTTTAATTAACCAATGTTGTTTTCAACATCGCAAAGCGATGTCCCTACATCAAATATTACGGCATTTCTTATTTACCTTCTGCATATTGTCGGTATTACTCTATGTAACCAATCGTTAGACAGACACAAGGATATGACAGAAACCTTTTGGCGTTTTGTGATTATGATTATCGGAGTCTTTTTCCTTAGATGGCTTTTAAACGCCATTCAAGACAGGAAAGACGATGAAGAAATCCAACGCAAATTTTATGATGACGGAGAAGGTCCCGAACGACCGCCTTTTTGTGAGACACCTTCCCCTCCTTCTGAACCGGTTCCGTTGCATGACAAGGCAGCCCTTCGAGCAATGGATCCGGAACCGAATTGTGAAACTATGGAATTAATAAAAAAATATCAACAGGAAATGACTGAAAAAGAAAATTTACGACTGCAGAATAAAGAATTGCTTTTGAAGACTCTGCAGGAAATGGGATGTCAACCGCAGGAAGCTCCCGACGAGGACAGGATATATCTAAAATATCAAGGGGAAAACTTCTGTATAGACCAAAATCTTAGTTTCATAAGAATATGGGATCTACCGTTCGCAGATGTAAATGTCATAGACACTAACTTACCTCTCATAATTGAGACTATCAATACGGCTAACCACTGTATGGGTCCTGCTATTATATTATCGGATCCGGATGAAAACGGGAAACGAAACATAATGAGTCGTATGGATTTACTCTTCTCTACGTTTATCCCTGACCCGGCATCATATCTTGCAGCCGTTTTTAACCTTTTCTTCCAAATAAAACACACATTTAAACTCGAATTGGATAAAGCTCTCGACCCCTCAGGCGAAGGGAAAAATTCCAACCTGTCCTCCTCCCAGCCATTTCTGAACTAAGAGTATGTTTACTTTTGGCATAAGTTAAGATTTAGAAAGAGTTTTTGAGGTTGTTTTGAGACTGAGTGAAGGAGTTATGGGGTTCCATAACGACTGAATGAAGACTTAAAACAAGCCAAAAAGACTTCTAAAGATTTCTTAATGTTAAAAATAAACATACTCTAAGACTCCATTACTCCCAATACGTTCTATATATAAGACATATAAAATCAGTCGAACAAGGCATCTGCAGTTATAATATTTTGTATATCTCCTGCATACTCATTTAATGTCAGACCTGAGGCTGCTATCATTGTCAGAAATATGGCGTTTCTCGTTTTTGTAACATCCCTTAATCTCGCAATCTTATTCTGAAGATTGGCGGCATACTTTTTGTCGATTATAAAAGGATTCTTCGTATATTTCATTTCACATAGATTGAACACCTTATCTGCTCTTTCAATCAGCAAATCTATTTCGACACCTGGAAGATCGGCATATGGCGGAGTACGCCATGAAAATTCATTGCTCAATATGCCTCCAATCCCTAAAGCATTTTTTATTTGACGAATGTGAAGCAGACATATTCTTTCAAATGATAACCCACACCAATTGGAAAATACTGCACTCGTTTGAATTTTTGACCAATAACCTTCATCTGTATTTTTTTTAGATGAAAGAAATCTATAATAGAATAATGTATAGTTGTCGATAAGTTGATATACAGTTCCTTTCACCCTATTCCCATAGGACGAATATGAACGTATAAATCCACAAGCTTCAAGATCACCAAGATATTTAGTTAATGAACCGTTTCGGAACAGTTTTGTTGACTCTGAAATTTCTTCGATTGTCATTCCCACTTTTTTCTTTCCCAATACAGATATAATTTTCAAATATGGATCAGGATGCTTAAACAATGAGGCGTATAGATCCTCAAACTCATTCTTTAAAATAGCATTCTCTGTGAAGAACATACGATCTATATTCTGAGCAAGGCTGAATCTGTGGTCAAGTTTACTCCAATAATAAGGAACACCCCCAAATATCATGTATGCCTCTATAATTTGCGGACGGGTCATCTGCATACGCACAGATGCAACATATTTCTCACATTCTCTCAGAGTGAACTGTTTCAACTTGATGCTTCGAGAAAGTCGGTTATGTAATCCACCATGATTATTAACAATATTTTTGATAATCCATGAGGTTGCCGAACCACACACAATTAATAAGATATCTTTCCTTGCCGATGCCCACCCATTCCAAAAATGTTCAAATGCCGGAAGAAAATCAGACTTAGGTGTATCCATCCACGGAAGTTCATCAAGAAAAATTACTTTCTTATTCTCTTTCTTATCCTTGATAAAGGTCAAAAGGTATTGAAATGCCTCAAGCCAATTTTTAGGTATTCGTGAAGGTGTGTAGCCATGATTTACCAATGAATTATAAAATGCCACAAGTTGACCCTTAGCCGGCAATTTAGATACTCCTGCATGGAAAAAGGAAAAACGATTCTGCAACGTCTCTCTTACAAGATATGTTTTACCAATTCGCCGACGACCATATATGGCGACAAATTCTGACTCGGAAGAGGAGTAAGCCTCTTCAAGTTGATATATTTCTTCTTCTCGTCCTATGAGCATACTTCAAAATTTGTACAAATATAATACTATTTTTTCAATATATACTATCTAAATCACCATAATTTTAATAGATTTAGACAGCATATCAAGATTACATATAATAGTTTTTTACAAAGCAATTGAACTATTATGTATCTAAATCTTCAATTAAATTACACTTTTAGATACAAAATAAATGAATTTTAAATCCTATCTTCCTAAGAGTATGTTTACTTTTGGCATAAGTTAAGATTTAGAAAGAGTTTTTGAGGTTGTTTTGAGACTGAGTGAAGGAGTTATGGGGTTCCATAACGACTGAATGAAGACTTAAAACAAGCCAAAAAGGCTTCTAAAGATTTCTTAATATTAAAAGTAAACATACTCTAATATTTACAAATTTTTATACTCTCTAAAAATATGCTTACACGTCAAATACATTTCAAAAAACTCCTATATATTAGAGGCTTATACTACATAATCTTAAAGGCAAAAAAATATGACCGTTTATATTTTTGACATATTTTCTGATTTTTGATTTACCTTCCCGGGGTTGATGGTATTATAAGATACAAAGGGAAAACAACCCGCCAAAACAATATAAACATCAACTCAATTATGGGAAAAACAACTGTCTTTAATCTTATCATCCTTGATGAAAGCGGCTCTATGAGTCCACTCACTCAAGAGACAATCGAAGGATGCAACGAAACTCTCAACCTCATACGTTCTCTCGAAGAAAAGCACGGCGACACTCAACGCAATCTTGTCAGCATCTATCTCTTCCAAAGCAATCCGGAAGTTCAATCAAGGTATGTCTACCATAATCAACCTATCAAAGAAATCTCCAACATGAATCCCGACACCTACCGTCCCTGGGGATGCACTCCCCTTCTCGACGCTGTCGGCAACACCCTCTCAGAACTCATCCCTATAGCCCTCACCCACGAAGATTCCACAGGAATCGTGACTATCATCACTGACGGCATGGAAAATTCTTCGCTTGAGTTTTCATGGGGACAAGTCGCCAACCTTATTTCACAAGTAAAAAAAATGGGATGGACGGTGAATTTGATAGGTGCCAATATCGACGTGGAAGAGATGTCGAAGAAAATTCATATAGATAATTCTTTAGCTTTTAACGCTTCCCGCAAAGGCACCAAAAACATGTGGAAAAAATTCAACCATGACCTTGCCAATCACGAGGAGAGCAGAATCAAAGCTGAAAGACAATGTTCTTCACCCAATGAGAAATTTAATATAAGACAAAGGATTTCAGGTTTATTTTTCCAAAACGATCCCGACAAAGATGATGATGACCTACTCTGACGCCGCTTGACACAACTACAGACTTGCCCCCGATCGGGAATCCTGCAGGACATCAGAAACCATCGTATCCGGAGGGTTCCCGATTTTTATATCATAAGGTGTTGAACATAACATAAATTTGTGGTATATTTGCAAAAAATATACTCTCAAAATGCCCATAAACTTTAAGGATGTCACAGATCAATGGTATGCGAAGATGCGCATGCCATTTATGTCAAGCCTAACAAAAAGGTTTCCGAATCTGACATTGGCAGACGCGGAAAACATATATCAGGATACTTTTCTTGCTATCTATGAGAATTTGGAAGCCGGAAGAATCAAAGACGGCACCTCATGGTATTCCTATATAATGACTATAGGGTATAACATAGCATGCAAGTCTATGCGCCATGCCGGAATCACAGACTCCTACGACATCCCCGTTGATACCGGAGAAAACAATGCCACCCTTGACCGTATAAATTCAATCGAAAAACGGCTGCAAGAGGAAGACCTGACTATTTTCGACAATCCGCAGGCTGACGCCGTATTAGCCGAGGAACTGACGCGCACTCCTGAACCATGTGCCACAATTATCCGTCTTTTCTACTACGAGCGCCTTCCTCTCGCCGAGATTGCAGACGCCATCGGATTCAATTCAGCCAGAAGCGTGCAGTCACGCCGCTGGCAATGTGTAAAAAATCTTATTTCCCCGGTAAAGGCTGCATTGCAGAGAGCCGGAATCATCGACTAATCTTTATCGTATTATGAAGAATATAAATCTTTTTGATCAATATATATTTGGAGAACTCTCAGCGGAGGAGGAGAAAGATTTCATATCCCGCCTGAAAAACGATTCTGAATTAGCCGTGGAGTTTCAGACCTACCTCTCAGTTGTGAAAGGGGTTTGCCTTGAAGCGCAACAAGACGATATTGAATTCGGTGTTGCCATGAAGAATATTTCAAAGGAGGAGCTTCGGGAAATTATGGGTCCAAGATTACGCACATCCCCTTTTAATAACGAACATGACCGCGCCCTGTGGGTACCATTGGATGCAAGTACAAAAGCTGACATGCATATTGATTTATCTGGCTGGGATGATGTGCCAACCGAAATAGCATGTGAATCGTCAGTCGCTGAAGATACCACGAAATATCTTGCATCCAAACCTGTCGTAAGCTATGCAGAAAAAGCAGCTTCCAAGAAAACAGGGTTAAAATCATGGATATGGCAGGCTGCCTCGATAGCTGCGGTGGTTGTAATAGCGTTTACTGTGGTTTTAAACTTTGAAAAGCGAAGCCGGGAGTCGGTTGATAATGTCATCTTCAACTTCTATTCCAATGACATAGCCATGATATCACGCGGTGGAGACTATCCGGCTATTGAAACATATTCCTCCGATCCAGCAAAAGCAATTCCGGCATTGAGAAAGTCTTTTGATTCGGCTGATGATCCTCAGGAAATAGCGATTTACGGTCAGCTGCTCGCATTGGCATATATAAAGGAGCATCAAAGGAAAGAGGCGCAAGAAGTTCTTGAAACCTTGATAAATAGGCTGACTCCGTATTCTCCGGATTGGGATGAAACAATTTCCGAATGCCAAACCATCCTTGACGCCATAAAATAGCCACATCACAATCTATAGTATGGTTTAAAATATCAGGACTCATACAAATAGTTTGCAGTAAGGGCATTTTTTTGTAATTTTGCACAAAATTCTTTCAAAATGTCAAAAATAGGTAGTGTAATGACCCCAAAGGGTCGGAAAGCTCTTTTGCTCGGAAGCGGGGAGCTTGGCAAAGAATTGGCAATAGAACTGCAGCGGCTCGGCGTGGAGACAATAGCCTGCGACAAGTATCCAAACGCGCCTGCAATGCAGGTGGCACACCGTTCTCACGTGTTTAATATGCTCGACGGGAATGAACTCCGCAGAATCGTGGAGCTTGAACGACCGGACCATATCATACCGGAAGTAGAGGCGATCGCCACCCCCACTCTCGTTGAGCTTGAAAAAGAAGGTTTTCATGTGACTCCCACGGCTAATGCCGCGTGGCTGACCATGAACCGCGAAGGTATCCGCAGACTTGCCGCTGAAGAGCTCGGCATAACCACGTCTCCCTACCGCTTTGCATCGACTCGTGAGGAATTTGACACTGCAGTCAAAGAGATCGGGATGCCGTGCGTGGTTAAGCCGGTGATGAGTTCGTCGGGACACGGACAAAGCGTGATCAAAAGTGCTGACCGGATAGATGCCGCATGGAAAGAGGCTCAGGAAGGTGGAAGAGCCGGTGCCGGGAAAGTGATTGTAGAGGGATTTGTAGATTTCGATTACGAAATCACGCTGCTTACCGTACGCAGCGTGTCAGGGACAGTATTCTGCGAACCGGTAGGACATATTCAGGAAGACGGAGACTACAGATATTCGTGGCAACCACAGCCAATGTCGAACGCAGCTATCGAATCCGCTAAAGATATCGCAAAAAAAGTGACTGACGCCCTCGGGGGATACGGAATCTTCGGAGTCGAGCTTTTTGTCAAAGGGGACGAAGTGATTTTCAGCGAAGTGTCACCACGCCCGCACGACACCGGAATGGTGACAATGATTTCTCAGGACCTTTCAGAATTTGCACTGCATGCCCGCGCACTGTTAGGACTTCCCGTTCCGGCAATAAGATTCTACGGACCATCGGCATCCAGGGCAATAGTTGTGGAAGGAGATGCGGATTGCGTTGAGTTTGACAATCTTGAAGAGGTACTTGCCGAACCGGGCATCCAGCTCCGTATATTCGGCAAACCGGAAGTGCACGGACACCGCCGCATGGGTGTGATCCTCGCCACAGCCGACACGGTGGAAGAAGCAAAAGCAAAAGCCTCACGCGCCTACGATGCACTGAAAGTCAGATTTTAGTCGTTAGTCTTTTAGTCGTTAGTCTTTTAGTCGTTAGTCCTTTAGTCGTTAGTCATTAGTCGTTAGTCATTAGTCGTTAGTCATTAGTCGAGTAGTCGTTAGTCATTAGTTAATCAGCCTATAAAGATATTCCAAAGACCATCGACCAAAGACCATCGACCAAAGACCATCGACCAAAGACCATCGACCAAAGACCATCGACCAATTGAATCCGATTGCAGCTATCGAAATAAACTATTGACATCATAAAACCATTATACAGATACAGCGTTAACTTTGCGACAAATTTAAAAATCGTATCAGTTATGTCTGTATCTGTTATTATATGGCTTTGTGTAGCCGCATTTCTTCTCGGTGTTATTTTAATGAGAGTGGCTGACGACAGCAAGAAATCCGTCCACAATCATTCAAAAAACAATTCTCATAAATTAAAATTTTTTGAGTTAGGGAAAGAGAGGGAAGAATTTTTCATCACCGGCGATCCCACTGCCAAAACCCTCCAAAACGATTATGACGGTTTCGACTACTAATAAATATGAAGCAATCATTGGGAGCGACGACCCGTTGCGTCCCGAAAATGTTGAGATGTCGTCCAAGGAGGTCTGCCTGTTCCTTTCGGAATACGCAGTCTCCCTTCTTGGGTGCGGAGCCACATGCATCCGTCTTGAAAAAAACATCAACCGCATGGCGGCAGTCTTCGGAAAAAAAGTGGATCTCACAATAATGCCGCGTCATGTCCACATGACCGTACGGCATCCGGGGAAAGACGACATTTTCACCTCCATTGCGTCAGTAAAACCGGCACCGATAAGTTTTTCTCTCAACACCCGGCTCAGTGAATTGAGCTGGTCAGTAGCAGATAACCACATCCCATTGGGGAAAGCAAAAAAAATGTTCCTCAATGTCATATCGTCAGACACCGAAAACCCATGGCTAACTCTTCTCCTGGCATCCTGTGCAAATGCCGCATTCTGTGGCATTTTCGGCGGAGATGCCATTGCAATGGCAATTGTCTTTATTGCCACAGCGTTAGGATTCAACCTGAAACAGGTGCTCCTGAAGAAAGGTGTAGACACGAGGATTGTGTTTTTCATCTGTGCATTCGTTTCTTCAGTGATCGGTGCCGCCGACTATCTCTTCCCATATGGAGGCACTCCGGCAATAGCTATCGGCACAAGCGTGTTGTATCTTGTGCCGGGCATACCGTTTCTTAATTCATTCAACGACATGCTCTATCATCATTATATCTGTGCCGTGATCCGTTTCATCGATGCAATGGTCTTGACCGGATGCCTCTCTTTGGGGCTTTGCCTCGGCATGAAATTAATGTGCGTAAGTATGTTTTAGTTGTGAGTTTGTAAGATATGAGTTGTGAGAGTGCTCGCTTCACTCACACCACACTCAAGACTTGAAACTAATTATGAATTATGAATTTGCTAATTGATTTAGCAACACTAAACCAAAAACCATAGACCAATGCTTCTCGAGTTTTGTAAAGATGCCCTCCTTGCCGCTGTAGCGGCTATCGGATTCGGAGCAATCAGCCGGATTCCACAACGTGCATACCTGTGGTGCGGAATCATTGCAGCCATTGGGCATTCAATACGTTTCCTGCTCATGCAACCCGGAATAAATCTACATATCATCGCAGCAACAAGCGTAGCTGCGATGATCATAGGTTCACTCGCTGTGTTCATCTCCCCGTATGCAAAGACACCGGCTGAGGCATACCTTTTCCCGTCACTCCTCCCCATGATCCCCGGCATATATGCATATAAATCGTTCGGGGGAGCAATAATGTGCATGCTTGAAAGTTCGCAAGAATCATTTGAATACTATTTCTATCAGTTTGCTCAAAACGGCTTCATCACTGTCACCATCATTCTCGCAATGGTGATATGCGCCACAATCCCCATATTCATATTCAAAAACCGTGCGTTTACCGCCACCCGCTGACACATGGAACTTCGTCAACTCAAATATTTCGTAAAAGTGGCTGAGACTCTTAATTTCTCTGAAGCCGCGAAAGCATTGTATGTCACCCAAAGCACTCTATCTCAGCAGATCAAACAGCTTGAAGATTCTCTTGGCACTCAGTTGCTTTCCCGTTCAAGCCATAGCGTAATGCTCACTGAGGCAGGAATGGAATTACTTCCGCATGCACGCCAGACCCTACTCGACGCCGATCTCTGCGAACAACGTATAAGAGACCTCGACGAAGGACTTTGCGGAGTCTTGAATATCGGGGTGACATATTCGTTCAGTCCTATCCTTACAGAATCGCTGTTCACTTTTATGAAAGAATATCCTAAGGTGAAACTCAATATTCTTTATAAGCCCATGGCTGAGTTGATGGATCTTCTTGTTGACCATCAACTCGATTTCGTACTTGCCTTTAAACCAAACACACCGATTCCCGGCGTAGAATCACATTATCTGTTTCAGAATTACCTTGCCGCCATCGTTGCCGACTCTCATCCATTGGCGTCGCTACAGAAAGTCTCGTTAGACATGTTGTCGCGTTACGACCTTGCCCTTCCCTCTCCGGGATTGCAGGCAAGAAATACCCTCGACAACATGGCTGGAAACATTCTCAACAAATTCAAGATTAAGATAGAACTCAACGAAGTAAACATCCTTCTCAAACTTTTAAGGGAAGGGAAATTGGTATCTGTTCTCGCGGAAGCCACGGTTCTTAATGAATCAGGGATCAAGGCAATACCAATCGATGGTGAAGGGTGTGAAATGGACGGATGCGTACACACTCTCCGTGACACCTACAGGAAACGCTCAATGCAGGAATTTATTAAAATCCTGAGTGCCTCTCTTTCCGTCCGGGCACGTCAGAATGCATGGCTGTAAATCTGACAACCTATATAGGCGATGTAAAGAGCAAACATGCACCCTCCCTCCCAACGTGTGATGGTGCGCTCTGCAAATTTCCAGCTGAACAGCCAGAACAATATCGCAGCTCCGGTCATAACCAAAAGGTCTGACTCGCTTATGCCTCCGAATGGCAACGGCATGATAGTGCCTGTCAATCCAAGCACAAGGAATATATTAAAGATGTTGCTTCCGATCACATTCCCTATCGCAATGCCTGTCTTTCCTTTCATGGCGGCTGTCACCGACGTGGCGAGTTCAGGAAGGGATGTTCCGGCAGCCACAATTGTCAATCCTATCAAGGCGTCGCTCATCCCTAAAGAGGAGGCGATTCCCGAGGCTCCCGCCACAAAGCGGTCTCCTCCATACACCAGACCGGCAAGACCTCCAATAACCCAGACAATTGATTTCCACATAGGCATCAAAGGCTTGCTTGCGGCATTTTCCGCCGCAGGATCGGTCGCAGGTGTCTGTTTTGCCTGTGAGAACGTATAGCGCATGAAGATCATGAAAAACAGCAACAGCAAAATACCCTCGGGACGTGTGATCTCCCGGATACCTGCAACACCCAAGACATCTCCACACCCTATGGCAAGCAAAGCCACCGATGAAAGCATCACCAACGGAAGCTCATTGACCATTATCGAGCCTTGAATCTTTATAGGCTTGATCATCGCCACTATGCCGATTATCACCAGCACATTAAATATGTTGCTCCCTACAACATTCCCCACTGCCATCGGAGCACTCCCCTTGAGTGCAGACACAAGGCTGATTGCAAGTTCCGGGGCGGAAGTCCCGAAAGCAACCACCGTCAGACCCACCACAAGATCACTGACACCCCAACGTTTTGCCATTGCGGAAGCTCCGTCAGTAAGTGCGTCGGCACCCACCAGAATAAGCACAAGACCTAAAATAAGCCAAAAGATATCCATTTTTTTACTTTTTTATCATGTTCCTTCTTCATATCCGACATTTCCCAGGGGAACTCGAACCATATACCCGATTTAACAAAAAAACGTAAGCAATTTCCTAAAATTACTACCGATATTCATCATTTTCATTCAAAAACACCCTTAATTAATCAAAAAATAATCTCTGTATATCAAATTATGCACCTTATTGCAACAAATTTAAACCTGTTTTTAATCCTAAATTACTATCTTTGCACTGCGAATCAATCCTCTCTCTCCACCACTTCTTGAAATCATCATGAAATAATTAACCGATATGAAAAAAGAAATTCTTAACCGCGCAGCTGACAACATACGCATATTGGCTGCCGCTATGGTGGAAAAAGCAAAATCCGGACATCCCGGTGGCGCCATGGGTGGTGCCGACTTCATTAATGTCCTCTTTAGCGAATATCTCGTATTCGACCCCTCCGATGCAAACTGGAACGCACGAGACCGTTTCTTCCTCGATCCCGGTCACATGGCTCCTATGCTATATGCCCAGCTTGCCCTTATCGGCAAATACTCTATCGATGAACTTAAAGAACTCCGCCAATGGGGCAGCCCGACTACCGGTCACCCTGAGTTTGACATAGCGCGCGGAGTGGAAAACACATCCGGACCTCTCGGTCAGGGCCATACTTTTGCTGTAGGTGCCGCGATTGCCGCAAAATTCCTTGCTGCACGCACAGGCAACCCCGGATTTGAGAAAGAGACTATCTATGCATATATCTCCGACGGTGGAATCCAGGAAGAAATTTCTCAAGGTGCCGGTCGTATTGCAGGACACCTCGGTTTGAACAACCTCGTGATGTTCTACGATTCTAACGACATCCAGCTCTCAACAGAATGCAACGAGGTGTCAAACGAAGACACCGCCATGAAATATCGCGCATGGGGATGGAACGTCATGGAAATAGACGGTCATGATGTAGACCAGATCCGCCAGGCACTCGACGCCGCAAAGGCTGAAATGGAGCGTCCTACTCTCATCATCGGCAAGACCATAATGGGCAAGGGTGCACGCAAGGCTGACAACACCTCTTACGAACACAACTGCAAGACCCACGGCGCCCCCCTCGGTGGCGATGCATTCCGCAACACAGTTGTCAACCTCGGAGGAAACCCCGACGATCCATTCGTGATCTTCGACGAAGTCAAAGAACTCTACGCTGAACGCGCAAATGCACTTGAAAGCATTGTGGCTGAACGCCGTAACGAAGAAAAGGCTTGGGCGGACGCAAATGCTGAAAAGGCTGCCGAAGTCACAGCATGGTTTGAAAACAAAACTCCTGAAATCGACTGGAGCAAAGTTGTTCAGAAAGAAAATGACGCCACCCGCAACGCTTCCGGTGCCGTTCTCGCACAACTCGCTCAGCAGGTTCCAAACATGATCTGCTCTTCAGCCGACCTTTCAGAGTCTGACAAGACCATATCATTCCTCAAGCAGACCCATGCTTTTGCAAAAGGCGACTT
>CAMTMX010000047.1 GCA_947073495.1 uncultured Porphyromonadaceae bacterium | reverse complement strand
CTCGAAGACAACTTCCCTTGGGAATCAAAGAAAGGTTCTACGGGTTGGTACTGTCCGAAAGTAAGGCTTGTCAGGTTTGCAGATGATTTCATTATCACGGGCGAATCAAAAGAACTGCTGGAACAGAAGGTCAAACCGTTGGTTGCATCGTTTCTTGCGGAAAGGGGACTGACTCTGTCCGAAGAGAAAACGTTGATAACCCATATAGAAGACGGTTTTGATTTCCTCGGCTTCAATGTCCGCAAATTCAATGGCACTCTGCTGACGAAACCAGCCAAAGACTGCGTAAAGAGGATGTTGGAAAAGGTAAAGCAAGAGATACATCGCTCTCGTGGAACTTCCCAACATGAACTTATCATGCGTCTCAATCCTATTCTCAAAGGATGGGCGAACTATTATCAATATAGTGCGGCCTCGGAAACGTTCCGAAAAGCGGACTTTCTAATCTTCAAGAAACTGTGGCGATGGGGAATCCGTAGGCACGGAAATAAGAACCGTACTTGGATTAAACAACGCTATTTCCACAAGATTGGGAATCGGGACTGGATATTTGCCACGACAAAAATTGACTCAAAGGGAGAAGAATACTTAGTACCGTTGACAATATTGTTCAATACAAAAATCCAGACATATCCGCAACTGAAATGTGACCTCAATCCGTTTGACCCCGAATGGACGGAGTACCGTGAAAAACGGCGCACCGTCAAAATGAAGATGTCGATGAGTGGTAAAAGGACGCTTTTCAATATTTGGAAAAGGCAGAACCAAAGATGTCCAATCTGTGGTGAACCGATAACGGTTGAAACACCGTGGCATACAATGATGTCATCCGTCAACGGTAAGAATTCATTGTCCATTGTCCACGAAAGCTGTTATCTGAGTGTGACACATAAAAAGAAGTGTAAGAATGAGCGTGTTTCGGAATAACTCTGAAATATTGTTGCTTGAGCCGTGTGATGGGAAACTATCATGCACGGTTCTTAGGGGGGAAAGCGCCCGCAAGGGCGCCGACCTACCCGCCCAATAGCGTGCCCACCACACCTTCGTCGCCATATTGTCAGGACCTCCGAGCAATGTGCTTACAGCAGTCGCCACATTCACGGCATTATTGGTGTATTCTTCCTGAGGATAAGGCATACGCTGCGGACCTGTGGCATTGTTCACCACACCCCCTGAACCATTATATGCCACCGGTATAAGTTGAGGATAACCGGTGCGACGGTATTCCGCCCATGCCTCATTGCCATTATAATAAAGGGCAATCCATTTCTGAGTGATGATACGCTCAAGTTTCTCTTGCGCGGATGCGGCATTGTCCCATTTGATTGTAATTGACGACAAAGAACCGTTATATGGATTCTTGCCGGTGGGATCAGAGTATGCCTGTGGTGTTGAAACGGCATCAGCCATATAAGTTTCCGCACCGGTGGCACCCCACTGCTCGAAACTTAGTTCAATGCCACGGTTGTAGAACTGTTCTGCAGAGCCACCCATATCAAAATGGTGCACGGCTACACCCTCAGCCCTGAGAAAAGCCACTTCAGAAGCTGTCATCCAGATAAGAGGATCGGAAGGACGCACATTCACACCGCTGAAATTGAAACCCCATGTACGGTCAAATGTAGACCATCCGCGGCGAAGCCCGACATATTCAATACCATCGAATGTCGACGGAAGGAAATAAGCGGCACGGCGAGGATCGGAATATCCGTTCATATAGCATATGATATCGGCGGCGGCGTGGGTATCGCCTCCCGTCACACTTCCATCATTGTTATAATTTACAGCCGTGTAAAGCGGATTTGTGATCGAATTGAAATATTTCCAGGTAGCATTATCTGCATTGCTTTCTATCACTCCCCCCCTGACAGCTTCTTCAGCCATAGTCTTGGCTTTGTCTGGCGCCACAAACGAAATTCGCATGGCAAGACGCAGCTTCAGAGAATTGCCGAACAGAATCCATTTTGCCGGATCCCCATAGTAGACATAATCACAATTTTTACTCAGGCGTGATCCAAGATTCTCCTGTAATGTTTTTGTAGCTTTTGTAAGCTCATCAAAAAAGGTATCATAAATCTGCTCCTGACTGTCATAAGGCACTGCAAGATCTGTCGATTCTCCAATAGCGGAATAAGGAATTGGTCCATAGCAGTCTGTGACCCTGCTCATGGCAGCCACCTTTATAATTGTAGCTATCGCAAGAGGCACAGGGTTGCCGGAATTGGAAGAAAGAGCCTCTATCTGTGAATAGTTGGCATAGAGAGTCGGTATGATGCGGTCGGATTTCATGAAAACGCGGCTCCAGTCATTTTTGGGGTTATAACGGGCAAAGCTTTCAG
Organism: uncultured Porphyromonadaceae bacterium; assembly: GCA_947073495.1. Taxonomy (GTDB): domain Bacteria; phylum Bacteroidota; class Bacteroidia; order Bacteroidales; family Muribaculaceae; genus Lepagella. The sequence goes on along the minus strand of CAMTMX010000047.1, from coordinate 22,447 downwards.
CAAACCCCGCATTTGCATCGGAATAGTATCCACCTAACGGACCGCCAAGCAGGGCATCCGTAAACTGCACGGTATTGACATCTGAAGACATCACACAACTTGCAACATTATTCAGTTGCGAGCCGAGTGCATAATCATCTGCGGTGAGATCTCCCGGCTCATAGGGATTCGAGTTTATTTTTTCAAATTCTCCTGTACATGATGTGGCTGCGACAGCCAATACTGAAAAGAATATTTTGTTAATGTGTCGTATCATTTTGATCGGCATTAGAAATTGAGATTGATATTGAAACCAAGATTACGCAACGAAGGCATCATGAAATAGTCTATACCCTGATACCAATTGTCGGTAGAAGCCACAGATTCCGGATCGAACGGAGCCTTGTTGTATATCATCCATAGGTTGCGGCCTACAAATGAGAACTTGACATCGCATATATTGCGTAGCCACTTGCGGGGTACGGTATAGCTTACCGTGAGTTCACCGAGACGCACATTGGTGGCATCATACAGGTAATATTGGGGAACAGCCGTGCCGCCCGCGATAATCGAATACCACATCTGAGGATCGACAAGGTCACCGTTATTAATACTGATCATTCCCTCATCGCGCGACAGTGCAGAGTTTTCACTCACACCATAGTAGTCGAGCACAGCCTGTGTACGTGAGAACACCTTGCCTCCAAGACGAGCATTCACCATGAAGCTCAATCCGATATTTTTATAACTGAATGAGTTATTCCATGCTATATTCCCTTTTGAAAGCACGCTGCCAAGCTTGATATAGTCCTCTTTATTCTGTATCTGTGTAGTTGCCACACGGTTATCGGTATCGACATAGATGGCACCGTTGGAATCTCTTACAAGATCAATTGTGGAATATATATCGCCCATCGTACCGCCTTTTTTCAGAAGGAAGCGGGTTGAACCGAGACCTCCCATGTCGAGCACATCCATTGAGAAGCTTTCGCCTGTGACAGGATTGATGGCATTGTCGGCAAGCTCCGTGATCTTGTTGCGGTTGAAGCTGTAAGTCAAGCCGGAATTCCAGGTGAAGTCACCCCAGGTATGCTTATAGTTTAGGGAGAACTCCATACCCCAGTTATTTACAGATCCGGTCTGGATAAAGATCTTTGAATATTGATTGACCGGAAGTTCAGGATTAAACGTCTGATTCTGAGTAGTGGCATTATAATACGTCACATCGAAATTGATATCGTTTATGAGACGGAAGTTCATGCCGACTTCTACAGAATTTGTACGCTCGGGCTTAAGGTCATACATTGGATATTATGTAAGCACACTCCAAGATTGTGTTTCGGCATTCCACTGATAACGCGGATTGGCAATGTAACGGTTGAAAGCAGAACCAACCGAAGCGAAACTCGCACGCACTTTCCAAAGATTCAAAACGTCAGAAGCATTGGGGAAGAAATTGCTCAGCAATGCAGACAAACCAACCGAAGGATAGAAGAAACTTGAATTACGGCTGTTGGGTCCTGCAAGCTGCGACGGCCAGTCGTTACGTCCTGTAAGTGTCAGATAATAAGTGCTCTTGAATCCTATGTCGGCAGATGCATAAAGAGACTGTGTCTGTTCACGCCATCCTGACTGTATAACTGTAAGATGGGGTTTTGACAAGTTTTGGACTGCAAAAAAGTTGGCAAGACCCGCCGGAACGTCGGCAAACATTTCCGAGCCATCGGCAATCGGTCCGGATGTTGCATCCGCATCATATCTCATGTCTGATATGGAACCTCCTAAATTTGCCATCACGCTCCAGTCATCTCCAAAATATTTATTGAAACTCAAAAGGAAGTCAGCAAAAATCTGCTTTTCGTTTGATTTTGTTATGCCGTAGCTTCCTCGGTTTGAACCACCTGTCAGCTGACTGTTGGTAGTGGCATAATTCTTCTGAGTGTAAGTGTTATAGGAATTATCAATCCTAACTCTTCCGGAAAGAGTAAGACAATCAAGAAGTTTATAGCTCAGATTTGCCCCTAACATGTATCTGTCTTTGCTGTTTTCGTTTAGATTGCGGTAGTTTATCCAATAAGGATTCTGTACAGTCATGCCGTAATCACCCGGACCCCAGTTCTGTACATTGATCTTACGTTCAGCGTCATAATGTTCGTAAGAGACTACATCATCCCAGGAGTTTCCTCGCGGATAAAGCAACGCACCGACCATAGGGTTGCCATATGTACCCTGATTGACCATATTGCGGTCAGTCTGATGAATATAGCTTGCATTAAGGTCAAGAGTCATTTTATCGTTCAGAAACGAACTTGTGTTACGGATATTGAAGTTATATCTGTTGTAACGGTTATTAGGAGTGATACCCAGCGAATTGACAGCGGCTACAGATGCATATGTCTGATTCTTCTCGTTGCCTGTAGAGAATGTGGCAGACTGCGTTGACACCATCCCTGTCTTGAAATAATCTTTGGAAGGCTGATAATTGTAGTTATTATAGTCTGACAAAGGCGCACCCCACGACATATTGCTTGTCGGGACATAAGTGCCGTTGATACCTGTACCATAACGGCTTTGAAGGCGATGGTTAACAAGTGACCGATCCCACTGAATACTTGAATTGACTGTGACTTTTGTACGGCCGGCTTGTCCTTTTTTCGTAGTAATGACAATGGCACCGTTTGCGGCATCCGAACCATAAAGTGCAGCGGCGGCAGCACCTGTCAACACTGACATTGACTCAATATCTTCAGGATTGATGTCTGCTATAGGCTCTGTAGCTCCCTGAGAACCAAATTCAGTAGAACCACTGTTGTTAGCTGAACGCATAGGCATTCCGTCTACCACATACAACGCATTTGAAGACTGCATAATTGACTTGGTGCCTCGCATCACAACTTTAGAAATACCGCCAACGCCGGATGAAGATGCGTTTATGTTGACACCGGCCACCTTACCGGCAAGCCCGTTTATAAAGTTGGCATCTTTATTTTCTGAAAGGGCGTCCCCTCCTATTTGCTGAACATTATATGACAAAGATTTCTGTTCACGCTTAATACCTAATGCAGTGACAACCACCTCTCCAAGTTCTTGAAGATCCGGAGTCATATCAACATCAACAGTTGATTTGCCATCAGCCTTCACTTCCATGGACTTATACCCCACATAGCTGTATTCAATAACAGGATCAGCTTCCGTGGTCTCGATTGTATAATTTCCATCAAGGTCTGTAGTAGCCCCTGTATTAGTACCTTTAATACGTACTGTGGCACCGATCAATGGCTCTCCATTTTCATCCAATATAACTCCGGAGATTTTATGAGGAGCGACTTTCTCTTTTTTTGGCGTTTCAGATTTTACTTCCTTTTTTAGATAGATGACCTTGTCTTTTATGACATAATCAATCTGAGTTCCGTCGAAAAGCTTCTTCAATGCCTCTTCCACATCCTCATCCTTCAGACTGACAATTTTCACTTTGGATGTGGATAAATTGTCATCATAAAAAAACTTGTAATCAGATTGCGCCTGAATCGTGCTGATTACTTCGCCCAGCTTGGTATCCGCGCTGGTGGTAAGCGTTATGCCGGCATTTGCCATAAGACTCATAGCAAGTAAAACACTTCCTACCAGTGGACGCGGCTTTAGCTTTAAGGTTCTTTTTAACATGAGATTTAATTGATGTATGTTATGTTGTTTCCTATTTTATCAGTTAAGTATCCAATAAACACACATCTCCACACTACTACTTACCCTATTTATAAATATTTTCATAAAATTTTTATGCACGTGCTGTCAATCCGGCAAAGCACACTGAAAACCAACAAAAAAAAGACATCGGAATTTTTATTAATTCCAATGTCTTTTACGCCTAAATATTTACCTATATGAATCTCTTAAAAACTATTTATTTTGAATAGATCACAGTTCGGTCATCTTTGGTTACAAACCGGATAGGAATAGTATTTGCAAGCCGTGACAGTGTCGAATCAAGATCCTCACAATACACCGTCACTCCGGAATATGTCTTTTGTAAATCCACATTGCTGTCCAGTTCAATGTTTCTATCATATAATTGTCTGAGTATTTCAATAATTTCCTTTATGTTGGCATTGTGAAACGGGATTATCCTGTTGTGCCAAGAAGCGTCGGCTGCTGCATTTGTATTTTGCACCGTGAGATGACCGGTCTCAACCGAATATAATGCTTTCTGCCCAGGTTCTATCACCACCCCAGATCCGTGTCCGGGGGTAAACACCTCAACGGAGCCTTCAATAAGACTCACGCTGTTGCTATCCTCATTCTTACTATCAAAATTAAAACGTGTGCCGAGAACCTCCACTTTCAAATATTCTCCCGCCACCCTAAACGGACGTTTGCTGTCATGTGCGACTTCAAAATACCCTTCTCCCCTGAGTTCAACTTCCCGGGAATCTTCAGCAAACACTTCCGGATAGGTCAGGCTTGAGTTTTTGTTTAGATACACTCTCGTACTGTCGGATAACAATAGCGAAACGCTTTCTTCAGATGAGGCAATATGTTTCATCTTGACCTCGGGAACACGCATAAACAAAAATCCGGAGATAAATACTATGGCAATAGAGGCGGCTGCCCCTGTAGCCCATAATGCAAACCTGTGACGCCTGCGTTGTTTCAGGTATCGCTCCCCTACTGCGACTCGGTCATGAAGTTTCTTCTCCAAGCGTTTGCGTTGAGCATCGTTCTCTCGCAAAGAGGCAGCCTGATGAGCGGCCCTCTCTGTCTCGAACAATTCGATGACATTTTCTTCCGACTCGTCAAGCCAATTCCTGACAGTGACCAACTCTTCGTCACTGCATTCATTGTTAATGAAGCGTATTATTAGATCATTTGGAATCTGTGTCATATAAGTAGCTGTAAAATTTAGCAAACATATAATCGCGTGGAATCAGTGAGTGATTCTCTAATTTGAAACAAAAAGTTTATTATTTTGAACTTCTGGATAAAAATCAGAAAATCACCCGTAATGTGGGTGAGTATATGTATGCCCGGAGGCGGAAAAATATTTTTTTTCATAACAATCTTTTTTAACAGCTGCTTACATTATTGTTAATAAACACTCTCACAAGAGAAACTACTTACCGACTTTTCAAAGAAATTATCCCGCTTGTCATAAAAACAGACTTATAAGATACTTCAGACGCAAACGCAACAGACGCAATGCTTTATAAGTGTGGGCTTCGACTGTTCTTACTGACACATTCATCGCTTCTGCGATATCTTTACTTTTAAGTCCTTTTATATAACTTAACACAAACACCTCCCTGCATTTGTCAGGCAGTTCAGAAAGCGCGTCGTTTATGCCATGCTCGATCTCTTTTGAATGCACCTCGTCATCAATATTTTCTCTCGCCATAAATTCCATGCGTTTCTCATTTATAGCCTCAAGAGCCTCTATTCTAACTGCAGCTATATTCTGATGCCGCAGGAAATTCAAGGCACGGGTAGAAACTGCTCTATATAAATAGGTGGTGATGCCTCCATCCAAACACACCTCATCTATCCGTTTCCATAAATTGCAAAAAACATCTGCGACAATATCCTCTGCATCTTCTTCATCTTGAACAAACCTCAGAGCATGAAGCAGCATCCGGCGATAATTATCGTCGAATATCTTTTCAAATCGCTCATTAAGAAATGTGTCCATAAGTTTTTCTATGATTTCCATGCAAAGATATGCATAATAAACAACAAAATCAAAAAGGAGCATGTCAAAAAATACATCCGCTAATAATCATATCAATTTTTCATTGTTTTATTTATCCAACGGTTCGGCAAAGTCTGGTTTACGAGGCAACATCAAACGCCTACAAACAAACTGTCAATTCGTAATTTCCATACGTATCGTCAGCCGGGATACTCCGTAATAAGCATCCCGGCTGACATGGACAATAAAAGAATACCACCGTCTACTAATATCAGACAAGCCGGAAGGTATAGTTGGGGCAAGTCCGGATTTATGTATTATTTCAGAATACCTGAGGAGGAACCGGATTGCTTGGATATGTCATTCCCTTGTTTCACCTTCTTGCCGAAGCCGAATGTATATGTCGCCGAAAGTTTAACCATCGCATGACTTAAACCGTCGATAACCCATTTATCCACTGAATAATGGTCGCTATGCATTGTGGAATACGAAGATTTCCAGTTCCATCTTTGTATATTTTGCACAGACACCCTGATATTCCACGATGAATTGCTCCATCCCGCCTGAATGGTAAAGTTACTTTTATTTTTTGACCATATTCCGGAACTGGTATCATAATTGTCAGACTCCGTTTTCGATTGATATGCCACTGCAAAATTAAATGCCCCTAAATAATAAAGTGCCTGGATATAATACAAGACACAAGATCTATCCATGTTATGCGGTTTCCCATTATGAAAAAGATTATATTCTACCCTTCCCGACAACTGCAGTTTCCCATCCAGCTGTGTCGTTTTAGCATTGATGCCGCCCATGTAACGTCCGTAACTACCGATAGGTTGCTGTATTGTCCTGACAATACCCTCAGGAATGGCTTCATACACGAAAGCGAATCTATTCCCTAAAAACCATGTCCCGCCAAACACAGTCATATTGAATTTATTCGATGGAACGAATGTATAATAAAGATAGATATCATAACTGCGATATGATGCCAGCTTCGGATTCCCGGTATACCACAGGTAGGGTGAAACCTGAACAACATTTTCACTTTTATAATTTGACGACGGAGGCCAGACGGCATGATGGAATACAAACTCAAATGAATTTTTCTTGTTTAATACATACACGAAAGTTGCATCGACATAAGGAAAGCTCGAATGAGATTTATTTTCATTCAGCTTGGTTACCAACCAGTTCCATCCGAACCCTATTGATCCTGACACTTTCCGGTTCCTATAGCTATAAGATGCACCCAACTGTCCGAAAAGCGTAGATGAATTGTCTAATGCATCTAAAGAACCGCCATATCTCGTGCGGTTATGCTCATACATCCATCTTGTGAACGTCATGATAGAGTGGTTGGAAGAGAACGATTGTTGATAATTCAGGCGCATATTGCCGCTGTTAGTGTCGTCATTTGCCGAATTGTCGATGGGAGAAAAATTTGATTCGACATACGATGTCTGCTGGTCGGTATGTGAATATTGATAATCTATCGTTGCACTCAAAGCATTGTTTCTGCGCAAATTGTAGAAATAATTACCGGTGTAGTTTATATACTTGGCTTTTGAATCTATCATAGAATGGAAGGTGGATGATTCTGCCATTCCGTCTGAATATCTCACCAATCCGTCATTATAATTAGCGGGTGTATTCTCAATACCGAAAGCGATACGATTGTTGGCTGTAAAAGTGTCGTCTGAATACAAAGCCCTGAAACTTGTCTCATAATTCTGTTGGCGATATTTTGATGATTGCGTAAGCGATTCCCGATTAAAACTGACAACCTTGCCGTCTTCCTGAGGAAGATGAAATGTCTCTGTCTGGTCAAATCCCGAATGATTATTATGATCATACGACCCATACCCCATGATGTCGTAGGTCATTTTATTTTTCACCAGGCGCACATTGGCTTGCAGCAACCCTGAGTTGACAATAAAATTCTCCGTACCGAGCGCCTTGACATATCCGCCATATTCATATTTGACCATGCGGAAATTGATTACGTTCTTATTGCCGTTGAATCTCGGATCGGTGGGAAATTGAAGATATTCCACACTCTTCACATCCGACATCCTCATCATTTTAAGGCCATCCTTGGTGGCAGGCACATAGTCGATGTACATTGCGACTGGTTCTCCACCAGCAGTAGTGACATTAGCTGATCCCAACCTGGTATAAAGCTGGGGAATCGCCATCCTGGCAAGAAGATCGGTAGCGGTCTGCGATGCGTTCTTCTGTCTCTGGGTGGGACGGTACACACTCTTGTCGGAATATAAAGATGCATTGTCGGCATTAACATTTATTGTCTTAAGCTTTATAGGCAATTCCGGCATCACTATAGTTCCCATCGCGAAAGACTCAGAATTTTTATATGTCGGCTTGTATCCCAGGCAGGTAAGTTTTGCTATTATCCCTTGTCTGTCACAAGGGATAGAAAATCTGCCTGAGTCATCAGTGATACCGTAGGTCAAAACTGTAGAATCATTAGGGGAAAGCAGCATCACTGTGGCGGCAACCACGGGCTCATGATCTTTCCCTTCAACCTTACCTGTGTATCTGAATTTACCATGCTGTAGAGCCTCTATATAATAGCTGCCGTCTTTCTTAATGATTGAGACCGGATTGAGTCCTACTGCCTGACGTAAAGCATCATAAGTATCATCAGAATTAACCTTGGATATAGTTTTGTAATTGTCAAGTTCCTTGTAAATGAAGGAAATATTGATTTCCGGATGGTCCTTGCTTATCTGCAGGAGAGCCTCGGATATCGGCGTGTTGTCAAACGAGTAGACATACTTGTAGGCACACGCTGAAATAGGTATCACCACAGTCAGCAATAGGGTTAAAAAGTATTTCATTTAGTCTACTGTTAAGGTGTTACCATTTCTGCTAATGTTGATTTGCTCGAAAATGTTTAATTGGGAAATCACCTCCTCAAGGGATAATGTGGGATCAAATTTATAATAAAGATGTAGTGCGGAAACTTCCTTATTGCTGAATTTCACCTCGACGCCGTATGCCTTGCCCACATATTGCAAGATTGTCTCAAGCGGTTCGTTTTCAAATATCACAGGCGTTTCCGTTACAACGACAGTGTCGCCGCGTTCTTCGATAATAGTGTCTTGCGATGCAACGTCTGACTGATCCACCACTGCCATAACTCTTACCGGTTCTTGATTCGGCTTGTTTTCTATCACGCTTACTGTCACAGCAATCCCGGCTGCCACAGCCATGATCGAAGAGCAGACCACGACGGAAATTGTCGCCGCTCTGCTTTCCATCCATTTAAATGGACGCCGACGCCTGATTTTATGCTTGTTAGAGAACGTCTCCCATTCGGCATCCACGTTTATTTCCCGGTTTGCTTTTGCTGCGGAATCAGTCTTGCAAAGGAGATTGTAGATCTCCCTTGTCTCCCCGTCTGCCATTATTTCGTTCAATTCCTCCGAGGTATATTTTTCAGGGTGTGCTATTATATCAAGCACAAGATCATATTTATCCATTTTCATTAAGTTTTTGACGGATGATTGTTAATGCGTGTTTCAAGTGCTTAAAAACAGCGGTTTCACTTATCCCCATTGATGCGGCCACTTTTGTAAATGGCAACCCATTGGTAAACCGTAGCCGGATAACGTTTTGAGCCTGCGTGGAAAGATCCGACTCAATCAAGCCATAAATCCTGGCAATCGTCTCCTCATCAGGCCAATCTTCAGTCTCATATTCTTCATTTTCGAGGAAATAGAGACAGGCGATCCGGTCATGTATCTCACAGTTGCGTATATGGTTCAGACACCGGTTCCTGACAGCCTTCAACAGATATCCCCCTGTGATTTGTGTGTCTGGCGACGCGTCAAGAAATGATGCAAACACGTCGTGGACGATGTCGCGCGAGAGGTCATCGTCATGCAGAAGTGCGGCAGCCATCCGATGCATTTGCTCATAATAAGCTTTGAAAAGCTGTTCTATGTTGTTTTTGTTTGTCATATATTATAAAGACACACAACATCCGTAAAACTCAACCTCTAAATTAGTAAAATTTCATTATTATTTAAGTACCTACGAAAAATAAATGTGCATATGATTGGCTTATAGTGTGAGCGGGATATGAAGACGTGAAGATGGAATTATGGGGTTCCATAACGACTGATGAACGGCTTTATAGGTTGCCGCAATATATGCCTGACATTTGTATATTTATTTTTCTTAGGTACTTAGCAGAATAATATTTTTATACGACACAATAATCTGTTTTTAGGCGTATTAGAGATTATAACCTCTGACAAATATATACTATAAAAGGGGTATTGTGCCATAATGGATGGATGAACAAAGATATATAATAGTTGGTTTTATAAATGGTGGCGATATAGTCACTACATTCAATAATAACTTATTAAAATAATAAAACAATGCTGAATACTGATTATAAGTTCGGAGAAGTACATCGTCTTGCCGACCAGATTAACGAGGGTAATGACAAAGTTCAATTCAGACACATTTTTAATAACGACAATGGCGGCGTTGTCCTTGTGGCATTTAAAGCCGGACAATATCTCGACACTCATACCGCCCCTGCCGAGGTAATGGTGAATGTTCTTGAAGGAGAAATCGAATTTACGATGCTCGATAAAGTCCACATCATCAAACCGGGTGAATTTCTGCTTATGGGTGCCGGGGTGCCTCACAGCGTAGTTGCCAAGGCTGATTCAAAGATGATGTTGGTAAAGGTAAAACCTTAAAAGCTAAGATATATGGAAAATCAAGTGTCAATGTTCTGTTATCAATGTCAGGAGACAGCCAAAGGAACCGGATGTACCTTAAGGGGTGTATGCGGCAAATTGCCTGATACTTCAGGCAGGATGGATTTACTTCTTTATGCCACCCGTGGCGTTGCCATTCTGAATGACCTTCTTCGTGGTAATGGCGCAGCCAGGCGCGATGCGAGCCATCAGGTCATTGATGCACTGTTCACCACTATCACTAATGCCAATTTCGATGATCCTTCACTCGACGGATACATCAGGCGTGCATTCCAGATGAAACGGGAGCTTAAAGCAGAATGCGAGAAACTTGGAATAAAGATTCCCGATGCACCTGAGGTTGCTCTTGAAGCAGAACCGGAGGATTATAAAAAACTTGAACCTGTCACAGGCGTCTTATCTGAACCCGATGCCGACAAGCGTGGACTCAGACAACTTGCCATATACGGGGCAAAAGGTGCTTCGGCGTACGCCCGTCATGCAGCCAACCTCAAATATGAGGATGATGATGTTTATGCATACATCGAAAAAACTCTCAAGGAAGTGAGTCGACCGGACATATCTGTCGAAGAACTTTTGAAGACTGTGCTATACATGGGTGAAGGAGGAGTGAAAGCCATGGCACTCCTTGATTCCGCCAATACAGGCACGTATGGTAATCCGGAAATTACCAAGGTGAATATCGGGGTACGCAAGAATCCGGGTATTCTAATTTCCGGGCATGACCTGCACGACCTCGAAGAGCTTCTTGAACAGACTGCCGGAACCGGTGTAGATGTTTATACCCACTCTGAAATGTTGCCGGGCCAATACTACCCATATTTTAAGAAATACCCACATTTTGCCGGCAACTACGGTAATGCCTGGTGGAAGCAGGTTGATGAGTTCGAGACTTTCAACGGATGCTTCGTTTTCACATCCAACTGTATTGTGCCGCCTCGCCCCAAGACTACATATATGGATCGAGTCTATACTTTAGGCGTGGTCAATATGCCTGGCACGACACATATCGAAGCGGATTCCGAAGGTCATCATGATTTTTCTGCGGTAATTGAAAAGGCAAAGAGCTGCCCTGCACCTACAGAAATCGAACATGGAGAAATAATCGGAGGTTTCGCTCATCATCAAGTGATTGAACTTGCACCCAAGATCATAGACCTGATCCAACGCGGTAAAATCAGAAAATTTGTGGTCATGGCAGGATGCGACGGACGTATAGCTTCAAGAAGTTATTACACGGACTTTGCCAAAGCTCTTCCGGAAGACTGTGTGATTCTTACTGCCGGTTGTGCGAAATATCGCTACAATAAATTGCCTCTCGGAGACATTGAGGGTGTGCCACGTGTGCTTGATGCCGGACAATGCAACGATTCATACTCTCTTGTAAGGATAGCATTAGCTCTTAAAGATGCGTTCAAGCTGGAGAGTGTCAACGATCTTCCTATTGTATACAACATCGCATGGTATGAACAAAAAGCCGTGATCGTGCTTCTGGCTCTTCTTTATCTTGGGGTACAGAATATACATACCGGTCCTACCCTCCCGGCTTTCTTCACCCCCGATATATTGAAAGTGCTTAAAGAAAAATTTGGAATCGGTACGATCTCAACAGTAGAGAATGATATTGCAACCCTTATAAATAACTGATTCAACGTTTGCAAGAAAATGTTGAATATAAAAAAATCTGCCTGTGCACAGGCAGATTTTTTATTGTTTGCATTTTCCCACCGGAGGCTCTGTCAGTGTAATTTTAATTACTGTTGTACGGTCGAGACTCCGGGCAATCGCATCTTCAAAATGCTCCATATATTTAGGAAGAAACCTTTCACATAAAAGCCGCAAAGCCTCGATTTTCTCGGATCTTTCTTCCACCAGTTCACATCTGCCTATAGCGACAGCTGACTTGTAATGTTCTGTATAATTCTGTTTTTCCTCCTCAAATACGGGTGTACATTTGCTCACAGCCGAAAGACTCACCACCGGATTATTTCTAAGACAATCTATCTTCTCACCTTCATCCGCACAATGAAAATAGAATGTTGTCTTATCTTTCCTTACAAGCGAAAGAGGAATACCATATGGAGTCCCATCCGGACGGCACATACTTACCGTAACGTATGGGGCTCTGTCAAACACTTCAAGCGCCCAGTCGGAACTTTGTTGACGCGACGCCTTTCTCATCGGTTTCATATATATTAGATATAAATTTCGTAGATACAGTTAATGCCTATCTCATATAGCAAAATTACGATATTTTTTCGGAACCCTATCGCCCGGCGGGATGTTTTATTATAAAACTATTAGTTATGTCACAATCAATTCAAATTAAAAGAGCTTATGATCCCGAAGAAAAGACCGATGGATTTCGAGTATATATCGACCGGCTTTGGCCACGCGGACTTTCTCATAAGACATTCCATTACGACTTATGGGATAAAGAAATAGCCCCATCCACAGAACTTCGTGAATGGTTTCACACCGACCCTGATAATTTGTGGCATCAATTCGTGGAGAAATATAAGGCTGAGTTGGAGTCCAATCCCGCTTTCGACGCTTTAAGACACACCCTCGAAGGAAAACCAACAGTGACTCTACTCTACTCTTCTCATGACCGCGAACACAATAACGCAGTAGTGGTTCAGGAAATATTAGAAAAATAGTTTAGCCAACCATTCACAGACTTATTAACAACATACAACTTATCGATTGATTGAAAATTCAATCAATCGATAAGTATTTCGTCAATGAAGATAAAGGCTGGATTGCCGGCGGCAAGGGTGTGCCATTCAGGTATTTCTTTAAGGCTTTCTGCTTTGATCCGGATATAACGCGCTTTCTGAATAGGGAATTTAAGTTCATGCGTACGAATCTCCTTCAGGAAATTTCTATCTATAGGATATTCCTCAGTTGCAATCGGTCTGAAGCTATTTCCATCAGAAGAGACATAAACCTCAATTTTCGGGGTATCGTATATCCAGCTACCCGGCTCAACATATAATCTTAATGCAACACTGTTAATGTCTGTATCCTTACCAAGATCTATAGTAGCCTCAAGGTCGTCAGACTGAAATCCGAGCCAATTCCCATCTGAGAATATCTCGCTTCCATACTTTCCATCCAACAAAGTAGACGCCCCGTTGCCTGAATATTTCGCATGTGGCTGTTCTTTCAAGACAATATCATGACATGTTGCCTTATTGAAAGTGACACTGTCAGTGTAGATCTTCGATTTAATGTCAGGACGTATTGCCACAGCCTTTATCTTACAAGATTTGTCAACAGCAAACGGAGCCGAATATTTAGCAGATGTTTCAGTAGGATCATTACCGTCAAGAGTATAATAGATTGGTGCATCATCAACTGTGAATAGTGTCACCTCCACATTTTTATTTTTAGAATTTGGCGTCAACTTGCCGGATACATTATAAATATGGGTGGCATATCGATAACCGTTCTTGCGATAATGCGCCAACATACCCGGCAGTCTTTTCACGAAAGATTGATAATCTCGTTTATCAGGAGCACTCCACTGCACTTCGCTCAGTGCAGCCATACGCGGCAATTCCGCATACTCAACCCCGCTATACGATGATATATATTCAGTCCAAAGATTTGCCTGGACACCAATAATATGCTTCTTCTCCTCTTCAGAAAGATCCTCGGGAACAGGATTGAAACTATAGACGCGTTCAACAGGAATATACCCTCCGGCGGCGTCTGGTTCGTCACCACCCCTATCAAGAGTCTGACAATAGTCAAAATACATATGGCTCGTAGGAGTCATCACGGCATCATGACCCTGTCTTGCAGCCTCCTTTGCTCCATTCTCATCTCTCCACGACATCACTATCGCTCCCGGGGCAAGACCACCTTCAAGAGTTTCGTCCCAACCTATCATCTTTCTGCCGCGTGAAGTAAGAAAATCGCTCGCATGATGGATGATATAGCTTTGCAGTTGTTCTTCCACGGTCCAATGTTCATTATCCTTAAGACCAAGCTCTTTTGCCTTAGCCTGACATTTCGGGCATTCTTTCCATCTGATCTTAGGGCACTCGTCGCCACCGACATGGATATACTCTGAAGGGAAAATGTCTACAATCTCACCAAGCACGTCGTCAATAAAAGTCAAAACAGAATCATTCCCGGCACATAACACATCCTCGCTAACACCCCATCGCTGCCAGACTTCGTATGGTCCTCCAGTGCAGCCTAACTCAGGATACGCTTTCAAAGCACCGAGCATGTGCCCGGGCATATCGATTTCCGGTATCACGGTTATATGACGTTCTGCAGCATATTTCACGATTTCTCGTGCCTCATCCTGGGTGAAAAAGCCTCCGTAAGGAATTGAGTCGGATGTGCCCATATCATGCCCTATGCAAGTTCCGTTACGCATCGAACCGATTTCTGTAAGTCCGGGACGTTTCTTGATTTCTATGCGCCATCCCTGGTCATCTGAGATATGCCAATGAAAACGGTTTATGTTGTGAAGGGCAAGCATATCGATAAACGATTTGATGGAGTCAAGCGGGAAAATATGACGGCTTACGTCAAGGTGCGCGCCGCGATAAGAGAACCGTGGAAAATCTGAAATATCCACCGGAGAGAACTTTACATTCTGTTTTTTTGAAGAGGGAGGAATAGACTTCCGTAAGGTCTGTATGCCATAAAACACACCTGCCGACGTGGCGCCGCAGATTAAGATCCTGTTTTTATCTACATTTATATTGTAAGCCTCCGGATTTGAACTCTCATAGCCAAGAGACAGTTCTACATATCCCCTATCCGGCATATCATTCACTATCTGCAATCTATTGCCTGTAAGATCTTCCAGATATTCGGAAAGAAGTTCGGCATCTCGGCGTAACGATGTGTCGTTAGCGGAATAATAGATCGATGTGGATGAATCAAGAAGGAAATCAGGACCATCCTCTGTCACAATCTCCTGAGGCAGAGGGATAACATTATAGTCGGCGGTAGCTACATCTGTAGAGCAGCATGCGAGACCGGCAACCAACGACACCGACATGACCATTCCCGTAAATAGATTTTTGAGCTTCATGATAGTCAGAATTTTTAATAATATCCAAATTACTATTTTATTGAATACGCAAAGATAACAAATTAAATTGACAAAAATTTATCTATCGTTCTGTAATTTCAGTTGATATCTCAGCCATTAGGAAAATCTTGTTTATTTCACATATGGTTAGGAACGCAATAAACCTGACATTGTAGACAGACGTTAATAATAAAGCTGAAAGGGTGATATAATTTCCGGGCATGAGAATTTACTCTTGAAGATGGTATTTGCATAAACAGTAAAACAAAAAATACATATGAATATATTTATTGGATATGACGAGCTGAGCAATCATATAAAAGACCGGTTCAATCAGGAGATCACTTTACAATATGTTTCCAATAAAAGTGTGAAAGTGAAGTATAAAAAGAATGCGTTGATGTTAGCTGTTCCATTGTCTGTCAATTTTTCTTTAACGGAAATCAAGGCGGACAGCATCTCCATGAAATATCATGCCTTTGTCGGTATTGACCGGATTATATCTATGGCGTTGAAGATGATTGCAGGAAGACACCCCGAGCTTAAAGACGCAATCCATATTGATGGGGAATTATTAACTGTTGATCTTTCAGAAGTAAAAATCGCCGGTGCTTTCACTCGCCTTTTCGCTATCAAAGACATAACACTGTCAACAGAAGGAATCAATATCCTGGCCTCATTTAAAAAGACTGATGGCATGCAAAAATATGAAAGCCGGAAAAACATCGGAGTGGGAACAGTGTCAAAACAAAGTAAAACAATGCAAACCCAGCCTAATGAGAAAGACCGCATTAAATGGGTCTCTTCTTTTAAGAACACTCTTAAGACATACGCCGACAAATTTACCCCAAAAGATTTCATTGACAAGATTTCCCGTTCCGGAAAAGAGATGGGAGTAAAATTAGTTTATTCCGCACTGATATTATTTTATGCCCTTATCGACGGAAAAGTGCCGATAAAAGATAAACTGATAGTAACTGCCGCCTTGGGATATGTGATCCTTCCCATCGATATTATTCCGGATGTTATTGCAGGTGGCTTCATTGACGACGCCTCGATTGTGGCATTCGCATTGAAAACTATAAAAGACGATATCACACCTGAAATTAAAGCCCAGGCATTCAAAAAGCTTCAGGAATATTTCAAAATCGAAGAAGCACCAAAACTATTTTTCTGACAAGACAAAATAAGTTTTAAGCAGTTTCTTAGAAATTGTTTAATTTTATTTGTCGAAGGAATTGAGAGGATTTGTCGAGCAGAATTTTGATATTTATGATGGAGTTATGGGGTTCCATAATGACTGAATAAATATCATAACGATGCCGACAAAGACCTCAATAACAAGACAAAATAAATTTTAAACAATTTCTTAGGGGAGATAGGAATCTTATATGTAATTTTGTAATTAAATTGAATACCGACACATAAGTAAAAAACACAAAATGGGATTCAGTAAGAGAGAATTGAATTACTTATTATGATCAAACAAATAGAATTCAGGCTTCCTGCAAAGAGACGTGGTTGCCATCTGGTCACGGGAGAGATATTACGGCATCTTCCGGAGGAGTTGCCCAATGAGGGATTGCTGAACGTGTTTGTAAAACATACATCATGCGGATTGACAATCAACGAGAATGCAGATCCTGACGTAAGAACCGACCTGGATAAAATTCTTGACAGGCTTGTGCCGGAAAATCAACCATATTACGACCATGTCTTGGAAGGTGCTGACGATATGCCGGCTCATGCCAAGTCGTCACTTTTAGGCGTTTCATTGACAATCCCGATTACCGGAGGTCGTCTTAATCTTGGAATATGGCAAGGTATCTATCTATGTGAGTTCCGAGATTATGGTGGCCCCCGCTCTATTGTATTGACAGTGGTTGGATAAACAACATATTGAAATAGATTATTCCATTTTTGACACAAATGAGTTGAATAAACAGAGATAAGTTGCGTTAATATTATGGTGAAGTGTCACCATTTAAATCATGAATTAACCAAAACCTAACCAAAACGCTCAAATCAGTCTATACATGAACAGATTTTTATTGTCTGCCATGATTGGCGGTGCTGCTCTGTCGATGTCAGCACAGACGTTTACCGAATGGCAAAATCCTGAGGTAAATGCAGTCAATCGGGCTCCGATGAGATCAGCAAATTTCGCCTATCGTCAAGGGGAATCGGCACTGACCTCTCAAAATCAGAAAGAGTCTTCCAACTATCTTAGCCTTAACGGCACATGGAAATTCAACTGGGTTAACGACGCATCATCCCGTCCGACAGATTTTTGGAAAAAAGATTTCAACGACAAGGGATGGGACAATATCCAGGTGCCCGGAGTCTGGGAACTCAACGGTTACGGAAATCCAATCTATGTGAACAATCTGTATCCCTGGAGAAACACTTTCGAAAGCAAACCGCCTATCGTACCGACAGAAGACAACAATGTCGGCACATACCGTAGGGAAATTAAGGTTCCAGCCGACTGGAAAGGGAAAGAGATCTTCGCTCATTTCGGATCTGTTACATCCAACATGTATCTATGGGTCAACGGAAAATATGTCGGATACAGCGAAGACAGCAAACTTGAGGCTGAATTCAACCTCACCCCCTATCTCATTCCCGGCAAAGAGAACCTTATCTGTTTCCAGGTATTCCGCTGGTGTGACGGTTCATATCTTGAAGACCAAGACTTTTTCCGCTACAGCGGCGTAGGTCGCGACTGCTATCTCTACGCACGCG
Organism: uncultured Porphyromonadaceae bacterium; assembly: GCA_947073495.1. Lineage (GTDB taxonomy): Bacteria > Bacteroidota > Bacteroidia > Bacteroidales > Muribaculaceae > Lepagella. The sequence continues at coordinate 4,215 of CAMTMX010000047.1, read as the reverse complement.
ACAAGAAACGTATCGCCGACATCAGGGTCACTCCCGATCTTGAAAACAATTACACCGACGGTGTCCTCAACATAGATCTCACCCTTACAGGCAATTCTCCTGTTGAATTGACTCTTACCGACGCAAACGGTAACAAAGTGGCTTCTGCTACCGCTACAAAAAGCGGAAAGACAGTCATGAATGTGAAAAATCCTGAGAAATGGTCGGCAGAATCACCTTACCTCTACACGCTTACAGCATCAATGAAGGGAAACAATGAGGTGATTCCTGTAAACGTCGGTTTCAGAAAGATTGAACTTACAGACGGTCAGATTCTCGTGAACGGTAAACCGGTACTTTTCAAGGGTGCCAACCGCCACGAACTTGATCCTGACGGTGGATATGTGGTTTCTCCCGAACGTATGCTTCAGGATGTACAGCTCATGAAAAAGCTTAACATCAATGCAGTCAGGACTTGCCATTATCCCGACGACAAGCTTTGGTATGATCTTTGTGACAAATATGGCCTGTATGTTGTAGCGGAAGCCAATATCGAAAGCCATGGTATGGGATACGGCGACAAGACTCTTGCAAAAGATCCTAAATATGCCAAGGCGCACATGGAGCGTAACGAACGCAACGTGCAAAGAAACTTCAATCATCCCTCAATCATTTTCTGGAGTCTTGGAAACGAGGCTGGATATGGTCCTAACTTTGAATCCGCTTACAACTGGGTGAAAGCGGAAGACCCCAGCCGCGCTGTTCAATATGAACAGTCAGGAATGCATAAACTGACCGATATTTTCTGTCCTATGTACTATGGTTATGAGGGCATGAAGAAATATGCAGAAGAGAAACCGACCAACAAACCCCTTATCCAATGTGAATATGCCCATGCAATGGGCAACTCTATAGGCGGATTCAAAGAATATTGGGATCTCATCCGCAAATATCCCAATCTTCAGGGTGGTTTCATATGGGATTTTGTAGATCAGGCAGTACGCACTAAAGGGAAAGACGGTGTTGAGATCTACGCTTACGGCGGAGACTTCAACCGTTATGACCCATCTGACGGCAACTTCTGTGTCAACGGTATCGTAAGTCCGGACCGTGTCCCCAATCCACACGCTGACGAGATTACATACTACTATCAGAACATCTGGACAACCCCGACAAATCTTGCCGCCGGGAAAATGAAAGTTTATAACGAAAACTTCTTCAAAGACCTTTCTAACGTGACTCTTGAATGGGTGCTTCTCAACAATGGAGTCCCTGTGCGCGAAGGCAGAATCTGCAAAATCAATGTCGCCCCGGGAGCAACGGCTGAGGTGACTGTCCCTTACGGAGAAATCAACGACAAGGGAGAATGGACTCTCAACTTATATTATAACCTCAAGGATGCGGAAGGTCTTCTTCCCTCAGGTCATACTATAGCGAAAGAACAGTTCATTCTTAACAACGCAAATGTTGCAAACATGGACATCACCACTCCATCCGAACCCAACGTCGCTACCGCAGAGCCTACAATCGTAGACAACCATTCTTTCTTCATGAGCGTCAAAGGTCAGGACTTCAACATCGAATTCGACCGCAACACCGGCTACATGAGCAAATATGAAGTGAAGGGTACAGAAATGCTGACAGAAGGCGGACACCTCACCCCCAATTTCTGGAGAGCTCCGACCGATAATGACTACGGTGCAAACCTCCAGCACAAATATGCAGCCTGGAAAAATCCGACAATCAAGCTTGAGTCCCTCAAATCGGAAATGAACAACGGGCTTGCAGTTGTCACTGCTGAATATTCTATGCCTGAAGTGAAATCCTCACTCAAACTGACATACGAAATTAATGGAGAAGGCACAGTGAAGGTGACTGAGGCTCTCACTGCCGACAAGAACGCTGAAGTGTCTGGCTTGTTCCGTTTCGGTATGCAGATGCAGATGCCTGAGTCATTCAGTAGCATTGAATATTATGGAAGAGGTCCGATCGAGAACTATTCCGACCGTAATCATTCTACACTTCTCGGCATCTACAACCAGAAAGTTGCCGACCAGTTCTATCCCTACATCCGTCCGCAGGAGACTGGTACCAAGACTGATATCCGTTACTGGAAACAGCTCAACAACGCAGGTAACGGTCTTGAGTTCATGGCTGAAAATCCATTCTCTGCTTCAGCACTCAACTACTCTATCGAAAGCCTTGACGGCGGCAAATCGAAACTGAACAATCACTCTCCGGAAGTAGAGAAGGTTGACTACACCAACGTACTTATCGACAAGGCTCAGCTCGGTCTCGGCTGTGTTAACAGCTGGGGTGCAATGCCTCTGAAAGAATATCAATTGCCCTACGGCGACTATACTTTCACATTCGTTATGAAACCGGTATTTCATCAGTTTCATAATTGATAAGATCGGCAATTACTAAAAAACGGTGGCATTCTATTGGAATGCCACCGTTTTTTATGTTTCCTTCAACTTTCGCAAGCTCTGGCTTGAAGGGCAAGGGAAACCGTTCCTAAAAAGCCGGATATCTATCCCCATTTGTAGCTTAACCTCATAACCCTATAACCCTCAACTTTCGCAAGCGAAAGTTGAATGAATTATTTTTTGAGTCTGGATCTGATTGTCAGCAGCGAATAGACTAATGCTGTCAATGAAATTGAGATCATAAGCGATAGGGAGAGAAGATTGTGTCCTATCAATGATGATAAAAAACAAGCCCCGGCGAGAGATACGCATATCAATCCGTGTAATAGCGTTTTATTGTCTATAGTATAGCCGTATTTTTTATGGTTCACTATAGCGTAAATGATAAATGTCAGTACATTATCAACAATGAATGCATATCCAAGACCTATGAATCCGAAGAAATGATAAAACAAAATCACTCCAATCAAAAACAGTCCATTCTCCAGAACAGCCTCCATCCAAAAGAATAGCCTGCGATTGTTTTTGGCAAAAGCTATGTAGCCTATGGGATAATGTAATGCCCTGAAAACGATCCCCACTCCCATCCACCGCATAAGCGGCGCTATGCTTTGGAAAGATTCTGTGAGAAGGACATCGATTATGATTGGGGCGGTGGTTATTACAATACAGGCTATCGGTGCCATTACTATTGCAACCACTTCCATCTGCCTGTTTACTATTCCCGTCATCCGACTGTTATCCCCTATGCTTGCCGCAAGACGTGGGAAATAATCGAGAGACATCGCCGTGAAGACCATACCTGCATACTGCGTCGTCAAGCTATTTGCCGCCTGATAAAAACCGACAGTATCGAGATCTCCCAAGCTACGTAAATAAATATTTATGACGTAATTACATACAGCCCCTATCAGGTCTCCCGACAAAAGGACAAGACCCAGGCAAACCAGTTTTTTTATCAATGGCTTATGGTCTTTCAACTGTATCTTCTGTTTCGGAATCTTTACTGCACGCCGAAGATTGAAAGAATAGAATATATAAGTGGCTGCGGACAGTATCACTATTGCGGGGACAATACCCTTGTCTCCCCAGAAATAATAGAGCGGCACGCCTGCACACAATCCTGTCAACGCTCCTACTAAAGAGGCGCCTGCAACCCTTTTAACCTCGTGCATCCCCTGCAACAACGAAAGTTTACCGGCACCTGCTACAGAAAAATAAACAGCAACTGCAAGAAGGATGAATTGCCAGGCGTAATCATCCGAACCGAAGGAAAGCCTGCTCAACAATCCGGAAAACAGGACGCAGAAAAGAGCGCCACCAAGTGCGGTAAGTGATATTAGTCTACCCACCACCGCAAACAGCTCTTTCATCCTGTCAACCTCTTCCCGACATTCGGCAGCTTCCCTGACAATGGCAAGATTTAACCCGAGAGAAGATGCCCGGACAATAGTGTTGAAAGAAGTAGAAAAAATTGAAGATATACCCATGCCGTCTGCACCGAGAAACATGGCAACAAATTTTCCTCTCACAAGATTTATGAGTGTCTGGAAAACCTGCACACCGCCAAAAAGCGAGATACCCCTCAGTATGCTTCCGTATGAATTCTCTTTCATTCGCAGGATTACTCAATTTATGTTTCTAAAAGTTAAAAGATTATGGTTTATAGTTTAAGAATTTTGTGTAGTTTCATACAGTTCTTAAACTATAAACCATAAACTCTAAGAAATTGTTTAAATTTATTTGTCGAAGGAATTGAGAGGATTTGTCGAGCAGATTTTTGATATTTATGAAGGAGTTATGGGGT
>CAMTMX010000046.1 GCA_947073495.1 uncultured Porphyromonadaceae bacterium | reverse complement strand
ACGGCAAGCCTCAAGGATGTTATAGAACCCTATGATGTTGCTTTCAATATACGAATCCGGATTTGTGATTGAATACCTAACTCCCGCCTGTGCCGCAAGGTTTACGACAAGCTGCGGTCCATATTCCTCAAAGATCCTTTCAACAGCTTTCTTGTCGGCTATCGAGTCCTGTATGAAAATGAAACGATTGCCGTATGTGTATAATTCATCAAGCCTTTCATATTTCAGTCTGACATCATAATAATCCGTTATGTTGTCGATGCCTACGACTTTGCATTCAGGGTATTCATTGAGCAGGCGTACTGCAAGCTCGGCACCGATAAAACCGGCGACACCTGTAATAAGTATGGTCTTGCCTTCAAGTGTTATATTGTCGGGAAGCATATCAATCGCGTTTAAAAATATCTCTGGTGTAAACTTTGTCCAACACATCGTCAAGGCAGGAATCATATCTGTTGGCTACGATGGCTCTTGACAACTCCTTAAACTTTTCGATATCGTTCACAACAAGGCTTCCGAAGAATGTGGATCCGTCTTCAAGAGTCGGCTCATAAATAATAACCTGAGCACCTTTCGCCTTAATCCGTTTCATGACTCCCTGAATGGAGGATTGTCTGAAATTATCTGAATTAGACTTCATAGTCAGTCTGTATATTCCTATTATGCACGTTGACTCGGCATTGGCATTATACTGGCTGTTTGCTGTGTAATACCCGGCAAGATTGAGGACTTGGTCGGCGATGAAGTCTTTGCGAGTGCGGTTGCTTTCGACTATCGCTGACATCATGTTCTGTGGGACGTCGGCGTAGTTGGCGAGGAGTTGCTTTGTGTCTTTGGGGAGACAATATCCTCCGTAGCCGAAAGAGGGGTTGTTGTAGTGTGTGCCGATACGAGGGTCGAGTCCTACACCCTCTATGATTGCCTGTGAATCGAGTCCTTTTACCTCTGCATAGGTATCAAGTTCATTGAAGTAGCTTACACGTAGGGCAAGATAGGTATTGGCGAAAAGTTTTACCGCCTCTGCCTCCTTCATACCCATGTAGAGGGTTGGGATGTCTTGTTTGATTGCGCCCTGTTGGAGTAGAGCGGCGAATGTATGTGCCGCCTCTTCAAGTTTGGGGAGATCTGCTACAGCTTTTATCGACTCATTTTCTTCGGCAAAGCGTGGGTCATCTATTATTTTGGGGATACCCGCTATTATGCGCGAAGGATATAGGTTGTCGTATAGTGCCTTGCTTTCGCGGAGGAATTCGGGGAAGAAGAGAAGATTGAAAGTTTTCTTTTGTCCGTTGTTATCCGTTAAGGGGGCATTCCGGAGGAACTGCCCCTCCCTGAGTATCTTTGCGTATTTGACGTAGAGGTTGCGGCAGTAGCCCACTGGGATGGTAGATTTGATTACCATGACCGCGTTGGGATTGACACTCAACACCAAATCAATTACATCCTCTATGCAATGAGTGTCGAAGTAATTTTTGACCGGGTCGTAGTTGGTAGGTGCTGCTATCACGACGAAATCAGCATCTGCGTATGCCTTTGCGCCGTCGAGGGTGGCTGTCAGATCAAGATCTTTTTCTAAAAGATATTTCTCGATGTATTCATCTTGAATAGGTGATTTGCGCTTGTTGATGAGATCGACCTTTTCAGGGATGACATCAACTGCCGTGACGTGGTTATGTTGTGCGAGCAGGGTTGCTATGCTGAGACCGACGTAGCCGGTGCCTGCTACCGCAATGTTGTATTGGATCATAGTTTTGAGCTGTGAGTTGTGGGAGAGGGGATTTTCCGTCCGGTGTACGGAACACGCAACAAAAAAAAGCTTTTGTTTTATTCCGTTGTCTGTTTTCCGTTTTTCTGTTGTCGGATCTTGTGCTTTTGTTCTTTTGTTTTTACGCTTTGAACCGGGAGAGGGCACGTTTCGCTCTAAGGAGCGAAAAACGTAACAAATCGGTTTGTTTAGACGACCAGAGAACCAGAGTGCATGTATTACGACCAAGAACCAAAGAACGAGGATAATTTTGAATGTTGAATTTTGGATTTTGGGTTATGACCAGAGAACCAAAGTGCATGTTTTACGACCAGGTACAAGAGAACAGGAGTAATTTTGAATGTTGAATTTTGAACTATGGTTTATCCTCTCGTCCTTTGGGACCTGGTCTATCCCCTTGTTCTTTGGGGCCTAGTTTATCCTCTCATCCTTTGGGACCTGGTCTATCCCCTTGTTCTTTGGGGCCTGGTCTATCCCCTTGTTCTTTGGGGCTTGGTCTATTCCGGCTGGTCGATGGTTAGGAGGAGGGCTTCGCGATGGTAGCGGTTTGTTTCTTTTGACGCGATCAGGGCGGAGCGGATCCGGGTGTCGTAGGTGGTGTATTCTTCCTGCGTGAGGAAAGGAACTCCACTAATTAGTAATGAGTAATTAGCAATTAGCAATGAATAGTCCTCGTCCAATGAGCAATTAGTAATTAGTAATGAGCAATTAGACTCAGTTTTTTGCATTGTTCCGGCATTTTGAATTGGATCAAGCATTGAATCAAGATAGTGGCGGTGGTTTTCGAAGAGGAGCTGTTTGAAACGGGATTCGTTACGGGTCTCGAATGCCCAAAGATCGTTGGAAAGAAGGCAGCTCACACGCTGCAGTATATCGTAATCGCTTTCATGAGTCAGACACATGCCGTGGCGGAACTGTTTGTGCCAACGGTCGAGTCTGACACTTTTCCACTGTAAGGGATAACCGAAAAATTTGGGATTATGTCGGTCAATTTCTCTTGTCACCGCCTGCTGAAGAACATACTGGTTGATTGTCTCATCCCCATGTATCCTTGCATCGAAAGCCTTGAGCCGGTTTTCGCTAACAAACTTATGGTCTGCCCCACTCCCGTATACGATACTGCACACGGTATCGTAACTTTCTGTCGCTGTCAATGCATCGCCCGCAGAGAGCGACGTGATATTCTCTTCTACATTTGCCAGCCATTCCATTGAAGCGGTTTTAATCTTACGACGCATCATTGACACATATCCCGGATTATCCTCCCGGGAACAACGGGCTGCAATTGTAGACAGAAGATAAGCATATCCCGAGATGTCTGCCCCGGCAGAAAAGTCAACTTCCGAAACAGATGGAAATATATCGACTGTGTGCATCATAACTTAGGCGTTATTGCCGGGGTGACAGGTTCCACAAATGGTTCCTTCACATTGACGTCATGCCATTTTATATAAGATGTGTCGGAGAGTGTCAAGGTATATGTCACCGTCCCGTCGATATTTTTTACGGCACGTACCACCCCATTCAACCCATTTAGTAGTCCTTCGCCATTTATGCGGACTTTATCCCCTACCTTTACCGAAGGTGCGTGGGAAACCAGTTCCATCTCTATATCGGGCGTAAAATCACCTATATACCGCTGAAACGCCATCATCTCACGGCACGTGATATACGAATACGGACTGTCTTGTGAGTTTGACACCCTGTAACACCATGCCATCTCTCCTATCCGGCTCATAAACCGCCCTACTTTATCGCTTCGAAGCCTGAAAAACAAAAGTCCGGGAAGATAAGGGGTCTCTATCTTCACCAGCTTTTTATTTTCCTTGCGCACTTCTTTTTTTACGGGATAATAGAATGTCAGTTCATTGTTCTCCACCCGGTCTTCATCAGTCAATGAGGCGGAAATATCATCCGGTGTCACCCCGGGACGCAGTCTCATTACATACCATCTTACAGACTTGTCGTTGAAACTTTCAGCCACCCTCTTTATGATTGCCGATTCACGACATGGGGCAATCGGTTTATGAGGAAGCAGGGAAAGGAATGAATAGTCTGAGGGAAGGATCCTGACCATGGAACGAATTTGCTGAGGAGATATTCCACACCCAAAGGCAGAGGTTATCCATAACGAAGCGAGCTTATCCCTGGAAAACGAGCCTCCAAAATCCAGCCCTATGGTTCTGAGTGTGGAGTGCATCGACGATATAAGGTCGCGGACGATTGCAGCATCACGCTTCTTTCCCTGCCCAAGAGGAAACACGTATTGCGAATGTGGAGAGATACGCATACCATTGACAAGATCATCCACCTGCGGACAGTCATTGCCTACAGCACCGAATTTCATACCGATGACGTCTGCGACCGATGCATTCACATTGTAGAAGAGATAAAGGATTACATTGCTTGTGACCCAATCAGATGATTTCTCACTTTTTTTAAGGAGACGCCCAAGCATCTGCAGATTGACAGAATTATTGGGGTCAGGATTATCGAACGGTCGTGACAAATCTCTTTTCAGATCTTCAAAAGCATCCTGTATGTCGGCTTCTGAATGGTAATATTTTTTATAAAAACTATGGAGAGTGCCCACATACCGCCTGCATGTTGTGATACGAATCCCTTTTGCCAACATGTCTACCACCCACATCCTGAGTGCGAGTCCCGACATTTCCTGCAAACTGTTTTTCCTGACAGAAGCCATGAATGAGGGAATCACCCGCGACACAAGCATTTCAGGACAACCATCCGGAAGAGCATTTTCGACAAAATCAATAAAACCGCTCATTCTTTACCACTGGCAAACAGATTATTACAAATAAATCTCAACTGCACGGAACCGAAATATGAGGATATAATTTTTCTTCCCTCGATCTGACTCGCTGAGACCAGAAAGAAGTGAAGAAAAGGAATGTCGAAATACCCCAAAAAAGTAAAGTTGACACTACCACAGTGTTGAAAATGGTAAGTATCTCTTGGTAAGAGAGACTTAAAAAATATAGTGCATTGGTAATTAGTTATTTGTCTATTAGAAAAACAATGATTTGATAAACATTTTGCGAACGATGACAATATTGATAATATTTTCAATTCTTAAAATTTGATGTTTATCAGATAAATTAGTAACTTTGCAAATGAATTAAGTCTCTCTTACCAAGAGAGACTTAATTTTTTTAAACAGGAATACGGTGTTTTTTAAACAAAAGAACAAAGGAACAAAAAGTAATTTTGGATTTTGACCAGGTACCAGAGTACTCTTACGACCAGGAACCAGAGAACTGTTTATCAATTCATAATGCATAATGCATAATCAGAATTGCTAATTAATAATTACTCATTGCCAATTGAGTCAGAGACCAGGTACCAGATAACTGTTTATCAATTCATAATGCATAATCAGAATTGCTAATTAATAATTACTCATTGCCAATTGAGTCAGAGACCAGGTACCAGAGAACAGGGGGAATCTTGAAAAGGGAAAAGTCGAAACAACTTCATTGAGAATAACCTTCTTAAACCTTAATACAACACATTTGTTAGATAGGAATAAAAACATACCCGCGAACTTAAATTCCATATCGCGGGATATAATGGAATTTATAATTTCATCTTATGTCAGACTCCTATCACAGTTCATATCCATACGTTGACCGAGACGTAAGTTGGATGTATTTCAACCATCGTATCCTGCAGGAAGCGATGCGGGAAAACGTACCCCCTCTTGAAAGGTTATCGTTTCTCGGGATTTATTCAAATAACCTTGACGAATTCTTCCGTGTGAGAATGGCGACAATCTCTCGGATAGCAACCATGCATGGCAAAAATGTCGCAGAAGAAAAACGACACGCCAACAATCTTTTTATACGCCTGTCTGAAATTAACAATAAGCTTTCTGACGAATATGCCGAAGCTGTCAAGGAAGTTGAAAAAAAATTGGAAGAGAATGGTATAAAGATTATTACCCAAGAGGAACTTTCAGATGATCAGCGCCATTACGTGAAATGCTTGTTCCGTGAAAAGATCTCGGGATTTGTGTCTCCTATATGGATCAATCGCCTTTTTGAATTTTCTCAGGCTGACGATGACCGCATTTATCTTGCGGTAGAGCTTTCGGGGCCTTCTCGTAAAACTGATTATGCTGTCATTAAACTGCCGGTAGACACGTGCGGGCGTTTCATCCAGTTGCCGTCTGACGATGGCAAGACATATGTCATGTATCTCGATGATGTGATCAGGCTATGTCTTCCACATATCTTCCCCGGAATGGGCTTTACCGATTTTAATGCCTATTCTTTCAAGTTTACAAAAGATGCAGAGATGGAATTTGACAACGATCTGCATGTCGGACCGCTTGAAAAAATCGCAAAGGCTGTAAAGAGCAGAAAAAAAGGTGCCACCCTCAGGGTCATTTACGACCAGGATATGCCCGGGCAGCTTCTTTCATCTTTGATAAAAAAACTAAAGCTCGACAAACTTGACACAATCAAGCCGTCCGGAAGATACCACAACCATAAGGATTTCATGTCTTTTCCTGCTTCAGGTAGAACAGACCTTAAATATCAGGAGTGGCGACCGATTGTCAAACCGGAATTGAAACGTTCGGAAAGTCTGCTACAGGCAGTTGCGGAAAAGGATCGTTTTGTACACGTACCATATCACACCTTCGATTATGTGGTGAGGCTTCTACAGGAAGCTGCAGTCTCCAAAAATGTGAAAAGCATAAAAATCACACTTTACCGCGTGGCTAAAAATTCCAAAATTGTGGAAGCCCTCATCGCTGCGGCACGCAACGGAAAGAAAGTCACAGCCGTTGTCGAATTGCTGGCACGGTTTGACGAATCGAGCAATATCCATTGGTCTCGAAAAATGCAGGATGCGGGAGTAAACGTGGTGTTTGGAGTGGAAGGATTGAAAGTTCATTCCAAGCTTGTCCTTATAGGCACTAAAACAGGGAAAGACATAGCCATAGTAGGATCCGGAAATTTCCATGAGGGAAATGCAAAAGTATATACCGATTATTTCCTCATGACCGGCAATCCGGCAATCACAAAAGACGTGGCGTCTGTCTTCAATTTCATCAAACGACCTTACCGCCCTACAACATTCAAGCATCTCCTTGTATCGCCCAACCATATGCGTGACTGTTTCCATGATCTCATCGAAGCAGAAATCAAAAATGCAAAAAAGGGTTTACCCGCCTTCATACATATAAAAATAAACCATATCACCGATGAAGATATGGTGGAAAGGCTTTATGAAGCCTCTAAAGCCGGTGTAGATATCAAAATATCTGTGAGGGGGAATTGCTCGATAGTGACCGGAGTGAAAACTGTAAGTGAAAACATAAAAGCGTCGGGAATCATCGACCGCTACCTTGAACACGCACGCCTCTTCCATTTTCATGCAAACGGTCAGGATAAGGTCTTCCTTGGGTCAGCAGACTGGATGCCTCGCAATCTTGACAACCGGGTGGAAGTGATCACGCCTGTTTTTGACCCCGTAATCAAGGCTGACATTATCAATACAATTGGATTTGCACTTTCTGACAACACTCAGGCAAGAGTGGTCGACGGCACCGGGATACTAAAGATACAAGACACTGGATCCGACAAACCGTTCCGCTCCCAGGAAGAACTTTATAAACACTATTCAGAAATAAACCGACAGGAAATCGAGAAGTTATGAAAGATAAAACATACGCTGCAATCGACATCGGATCTAATGCCGTCAGACTGCTCATAAAAAAATATGAAAAAGATGATGACCGACACTTGAAAAAGGTTTTGCTTCTTCGTGTGCCGCTGCGTCTCGGATTTGATGTATTCGCCAAAGGGAAAGTGTCTCAGAAGAAAGCTGAAAATCTTATCCGCCTTATGAAAGCATACCGTCAGCTAATGAAAATTTATGATGTAGACGAATCAAGAGCCTGCGCAACATCTGCCATGCGGGATGCGGAAAACGGCAAAGAGCTTATCAAAGAAATAGAAGAAAAAACGGGAATTGAAATAGAAATCATTGCCGGAGAAGAGGAAGCGAAAATCGTGTATTACAATCATATTGAATATAACGGAGCACCCGAAGGCAACTATCTATATGTGGATGTAGGGGGCGGAAGCACTGAGATCAACCTGCTTGCCAACGGAGAACTTCAGGAGTCTCTTTCTTTCAACATAGGCACTGTGCGTATCCTTACCGACAAGGTAAAGGATGATGAATGGACACGTCTGCACGAAGAGTTGACAAAAATAGCGTCGCAATATAAAGATATCGTCATTATCGGTTCAGGCGGCAACATCAACAAACTCTATAAACTTGCAAAAAGTAAAAATGAAGAAGACAATTCATTCAGTGTCGATGAGCTCTCCCGAATGTATCACCTTCTGAAGCCCCTAAGTGTAGAGGAAAGGATGAAGAAATATGATCTTAAACCGGACCGTGCTGACGTTATTATCCCCGCTTCAGAAATCTTCCTTACAGTGGCATCCCTCACCGGAGCCAAGAAGATCGTCGTGCCGGTGATCGGAGTTGCCGACGGAATCATCGACGGGCTTTTCGAAGCCGACAGGGATGGTTCCACTTCCAGAGAAAGTGGAAGGTTAAAGGGTTAAATAAAATGGTATCAATGCGACAATATCGCATTGATACCATTTTATTTATTAATTTTCAAACCTTTAACCCTCAGAAAAGAAAGAATTATTTCAACCGCAGGACAGTGAAAGAATACGGGGCGAGGGGGATGTTGAAAAATGGGGAATCGAGAGTTACGCGGTCTGTTTTTACCGAAGCCTTGTCATCAGCGGGTTTGCCGCTCATGACAGTGCGGACCGAATTGATCGCCCCCTTGCCTTCAGGATAGAATTTTGTGATGTCTATATCCATAGAGGTCTCCACCGGCAACATGTTGACAAGCTTTATTATTATATCTCCGGTTGCCTCATCCTTTACAATAGAAGACCCGATTCTCGCCTTGACCTTATCATTGTCGCTGTCTACCTTAACATCGGCATGAAAATACTTGTTTCCTGAATTTTCTCCATACAGGCGCATGGTTTCGTAGTCTGTGGTGGGACGTATCTCCGTATTGTTGAAATAAATCAGATCAGGTTTCCATTGGGTATGATTGTCTTTAGCAAGCAACGGAGCGTAAGAACTCATTGTCACAACGTCGCCGTTGCGCTCCACGGATGTCAGATAAAGAGCTTCTGCAAGTGCCGTCTCTATGTTGGAAGGACGTCCCGGAAGGTGTGCCGCCCATTCTCCGAGATAAACCTTCGTGCCATTACGGTCATAATCATCATAATAGTCTTGATTGTAGATAAGCCATGCCGGATCCACATAATAATGCTCATCCACCATATCTACACTCTGCTCTTTTGCCAGTTTCCATCCCTCTTCATAATCAGCACCTTCATAGAATGGTCCGACAGTGCCGATAACGGTTATCTCCGGATGAACTTTCTTAACGCCATTGTTGAGCAAATTGAACCTTTCCTTAAACACTTCGGTAATCATATCCTCATTTCCTATCCCGATATATTTCAGATTGAAAGGTTCGGGATGACCTGCAGCCGCACGTTTGGCACCCCATTCTGAAGAAACAGGCCCATTGGCATACTCTATAAGATCGAGAATATCCTGAAGATAATCATCCATATCTTCCATCGGGATGCCACCCTGTTGTCCATGGCTTGTGATCACGTCATGACTGTAGTGAGAAGGAGCAGATGAATTTTGACACGGCACTCCAGCCGCCACGACAGGAAGCGGTTCGGCACCGATATCCTCACAGAACTGGAAATATTCATGGTAGCCGAGTCCTCGTGTCTGATGATATCCCCAAAGATTTGACAATGGCTTACGTTCCTCAAGTTTTCCGACCGAACCTTTCCAATCATAGATATTGTCAATTCCGTTGCCGTGGGCGACACATCCGCCGGGAAAACGAACAAATCTTGGTTTCAAGTCTGCCAAAGTCTGTGCCAGATCGGCACGCAATCCATTTTCCCTACCTTTAAATGTATTCACCGGAAACAAGCTTATCATGTCAAGATCCAGGGTGCCATTGTTTTTAGGGACAATATGCAGTGTGGAATTGGGAGAATATTCATCGGGAGTCAGAATAAGCTCATAGTCTTTCCAGTCTTTTGATTGCTTTACTGTAACCTTTCCTGATGCCACTTTTCTGCCATGATCCGAAACGATATTGATTTCCATAGGCATTTTCTTTGTAGATCTTGCCTTAAGACGCAGACGATATGGTTCACCTTTCTTGACTGCGATTCCATCAAATCCGGAATTTACAAAAGCATTCCCTCCATTATTTACCAAAGTCGCGATTCCTCCTTTTACATTGAGACGTGCAAAATGAGGGTTATTGGGGTGAATCGGTTCGTCTGTTGAAATAGAGAAATCGATTTTATCTCCCTCAACCTTCCATGCATAGTCAGGTCCCCATTCCTTTACATTGCGTCTTTCGTCATTGTTATATTCGAAATCACGGTTTTGAACGAGTTCTCCATACAATCCACCATCGGCGGCATAGTTGATGTCTTCAAAGAAAATTCCCATCAAAAGCGGGCTTATCTCTTTTGATTCACCTGAGGCCACCACACTACCCTTCACCGGCTGTAGCCCTGCGAAACGTTCTCCGTCTTTGTCGCAATGCTCGGAATATAGAGCCGCAAGACGCGCGCGCTCTGCAGTATAGTCCTCAAGCCTTTTAACGGTTTGGTCATCCGTCTTCATCACGTAGCCGGATATCTTCTTTCCATCAAGATCGACAACAGAAGGTTGGAAACCTACATTCGAACGGAAAGTCAGTTTCGCCGTGTCGGATGGAGTCAAATATTCCTGCGGTTTCCAATTTATAAGATCCGGAGATTGCGCCCACCCGATCGCACTGCCGTCTGGAGTGGCACGAAAGAGACAAGACCATCCTGCCGATGTCGGGAAAAGCTGTGGAGACCACATCTTTTTCCCGGCACCCCAAGTTCCGAAATCAGATTTGACGAAATCATAACCGTCGCCGATGCTACGCCAGGACTTGCCGTCACGGCTGACTGCAAAACGAAGACCTCCTGTGCCGTCTTCAGGAGAATAAAAAAACAGGTCGGTAGCACCGGCACATAGCGCGGCTATACCAAAGATACCGGCAATTATAGTTTTTTTCATGATTCAGGTATATTTTTAATAGTTGCGAGTTGTTAGATTTGAGTTTTGACAATTATCATCCAAGCAATACGAATTTCAATCTCCGAAAAAAGTGGAAACATCTTCAATATTCGAATGAGATTGAGAAAATACTCAGTTCACAAAATTAGTAAAATTTAGATTTCTTATCAACCACCATTTTGCAATATACTTTTTTTTACACCAAATTGAACGATTTATACACTTTCCGGTCTATATACAAGAAAAGAAAACGTCGGAACCGGTGATTCCGACGTTTTCTTTTCTTGTAGACACATTGATGTCAGTTTTCGTTGAGCACCTCGATCTGCTGGCGAACCGACTCCTCATGGATAGCCTGTAAAACGGTCTTCATGAAATCAGCCGACATCCCCATCTGTACAGCCGCAGCGACCCTACTTCTGATAAGATCGTCGTAGCGTGATTCCTGCACAACAGGCATCGAGTGTTCTTTCTTATATTTTCCTATCTGACGAGATATATCCATACGTCTTTTATACATCTCAAGCAACTCAGTGTCGATGCGGTCGATCTGTTCACGCAGATTCTGGAGGCTTTCAGTATCCTGGTTGGCATTGCGAAGTACAAGAGAGCGAAGAATCACCTTTAAAATTTCCGGAGTGACCTGCTGGTTCTTATCGCTCCAAGCATCATCAGGCGAGCAGTGGCTTTCGATCATAAGACCGCTAAACTTCATGTCGAGCGCCTGCTGAGAAAGAGATGCTATGAGTTCACGCTTTCCTCCCATATGGCTCGGATCGATAACGATCGGAAGTTCCGGTATGCGTCTGTGAAGCTCGATAGGTATGTGCCACTGCGGCGGGTTTCTATAAATACTCTTGCCATAGAAACTGAAGCCGCGATGAATTGCCCCGAGGCGACGAATCCCCGCGTTATACATTCTTTCAAGAGCCCCGATCCATAATTCCAGGTCGGGATTTACAGGGTTCTTTACGAGAACTGCAATATCTGTAGCTCCCGCCTCATGAATAGTGTCGGCAATTTCCTGCACGGCAAATGGATTGGCAGATGTACGTGCACCGATCCAAAGAATGTCTACACCGGCTTCGAGAGCATCAAGCACGTGGGCACGCATTGCAACCTCTGTCGCCACAAGCATACCGGTCTCTTCTTTCACTTTCTTAAGCCATTCCAGTCCTTCTTTGCCAATTCCTTCGAAACCTCCCGGTTTTGTGCGGGGTTTCCATATTCCGGCACGGAATATCTTAATGCCTCCCATTGCAAGCTGACGCGCAGTGGAAAGAGTCTGCTCTTCCGTCTCCGCACTGCAGGGACCAGCCATCACGAGCGGTTTCCCTGACACGTCAAAACCATCCACTAATGGTTTTAAATCCTCAAAATTCATATTTTTATATAGTTTTTATTGTTTCATTGACTTAACGCGCTCCAGAGCCACTTCCATTCTTTCTGCAGGGGAGCACAGTGAGATACGTATGTAGCCCTCCCCATTGCTTCCGAATATAAATCCCGGCACGATAAACACTTTTGCCTCATGCAATACCTTGTCGGTGAACGTAGCACTGTCAGGAGCACTTTCTGGAAGTTTTCCCCAAAGGAAAAGACCTCTTTGAGCAGGATCGTAGGTGCATCCAAGCGCCTCCATGATCTTTTCCGCCACTTTGCGGCGTTCAGCATAAACCTTATTAAGTTCCCTATACCAATCTTCATCAAGCTCCAATGCCTTGACAGCCGCTTCCATAATGGGCTTAAACTGTCCGGAATCAATATTGGATTTCATTTTCCTTATCCAGGTCACAAACTCGGGATTGGAAACCACCATACCCATACGCCAACCAGACATGTTGTGACTTTTACTCAAGGAATTAAGTTCTATAGCAATATCTTTTGCACCGGGCACAGACAGCAGGCTCTGTGGATTGTCATTTAGAATGAAACTATAAGGATTGTCATGTACAATCACGATTCCATGGCGTTTACCGAATGCAACCAACTTCTCAAACAGATCTTTATTAGCACATGCACCGGTAGGCATATTCGGATAATTCACCCACATTAGCTTAATCCCTCCTTCAGTAGCCACTTTCTCAAGTTGACTGAAATCAGGCATCCATCCTTCATCTGCTTTCAGATCATAAGGAATAACCTCGGCACCAAGCATCTTGCTCACCCCTGTGTAAGTCATATAACCGGGATTCGGCACCAGAACCTTGTCTCCGGGATTGACAAATGCAAGGCTCACATGAAGCACGCCCTCTTTTGAACCGATCAAAGGCAGGACCTCTGACTCGGGATCAAGATCCACATCATAATTCCGCTTATACCAGCGGCTCATAGCCTGACGAAGCTGTGGAATTCCCGATGCTATCTGATAAGTGTGATTGTTCTCTTTGTGTGCAGATTCACACAGAGTTTCCACAATCTCAACCGCCGGCATCCTGTCGGGGCCGCCCACACCGAGCGACACAACATCCTGACCATCGGCATTCATACGCGCCACCTCGCGCATTTTTCCTGCAAACCAATATTCTTTTATCTCATTGACCCTATTGGCGGGCTCTATATTATTATTCATCATAGTTCTTTTTAGTTGTCAGTTGTGAGTTGTGAGATTTAAGTTGTCAGTTTCAGATTATTCTTAAACCCTAAACTCTAAACCCTAAATCCTAATTGATTCCTACCCTTTCCTCATATTCCCCAAGCACCCTGAATTCATTTGTGAGTGGACGTACAGCCTGAAGAGCCTGGCGATATCTGAAATAAGAAGAGAATGTCAAGTCTACATAAAATCGATATTCCCATTCCCTTCCAATCACCGGCAGAGATTGTATTTTTGTGAGATTTACATCGTAAAATGACAAAATTGTCAACACCTTGGAAAGAGCACCATGGGAATGAGGCAGAGTAAAAACCACACTCGACTTATTCAGTTCCTCCTCCCGCGGCTTCAATTCTCCAGCAAGCAATGGATCCGCAAGAATCAGGAAACGGGTGAAATTCCTTTTATTCGTTTCAATCCCTTTTTCCAGAATATTCAAGCCATAAAGATTTGCAGCAAACTCTCCACAGACAGCAGCATGACCGGCAAGCTTCTCTCTTGCTATCTCTTCGGCACTGCCGGCAGTATCGAATTTCTCCACCATCCTCAGATTTGGATGGCGTCGAAGATATTGCTCGCATTGCATCAACGCCATAGGATGAGAATTTACTTCACTTATCGATTCAATCGTCTCTCCGGGAAGAGCACAAAGAACATGACTGATCCTTACAGAATGCTCGCCGATTATTGTATGATTGCTTTTTCTCAACAACTCATGATTCGCAAGAAGACTTCCGGCAATAGTGTTTTCTATAGCCACGATCCCGAGCATAGAAGCGTCTGCCTCCAATCTGTCAAAAAGGTCGGGAAATGAATCGCATGGAATTGTCTCTACGTCCTGCCCGTCGAAAAACTGACGTGCCGCCGCATCATGGAAACACCCTGCCACACCTTGGATAGCTATTTTCTTCACTTGTCTGCTGTTGGTTTGCATATCATATAATATAATTAAATCACATTCTCAAAATATTTTTTATCTTCTCCAATCCTTCTTCCCTACGACAGGCATAATCCCTCAGTTGATCTTCCCCGACAGTCCCTATCATAAAATAACGTGATTCCGGGTGGGAAATGTATAAACCACTCACGGTCGCTGTCGGCATCATTGCTCCATTTTCAGTCAATCTTACTCCCATCTCATTCATTGGCAACAGCTTCGCCAAAGTTTTGTTGAGTAATTGATCAGGAAGCATAGGATAGCCCATAGCCGGACGGATTCCTATATATGATCCTTTCAAGACAGCTGTCACATCATCTCCCTCATCGGGAGAATACCCCCAGTATTTTTTTCTAACCCCGGCATGCAGCCATTCGCTTCCAGCCTCGGCTATCCTGTCGGCAAGCGACTGACGGAGCAAGCTCCCGTAAGAATCTCCGGATTCCTTGAGACGTTCCGATTCTGAAGAAAGATACAATCCGGCAGTAACCACAAATGTGCCTACGATATCTTCAGCCATTCCTAAGGGTGCAACAAAATCTGAAAGTGACAAGAATTCAGAATCCTTGAGCTGCTGACGCAACAATGGCAACCTTATGCCGCCAACAATAATGTCATCCCCGTCTGAATTAGATTTATAGAATGCTATCGCCGCTTTGCCGTCAAACCTCTTCCCTGAAATTAATTCCGACAAGAGAGCCTGAGCATCGCTATAAAGTTTCCAAGCCTCATCCGCCTTGTCTCTGTCTTGTGGATCGAGACTGTTTTTCCACGACGACATACATGCCTGACAGCCATCGTATGGGAATTTGTCCAAGTATTTTCCTGTGAGCCGCCATGCATGAAAAAACATTTTCCAGTTTATAAATCTTGAGACCTCACCAAGATCCATATCTATAACATGAGGGACCGACATCGCTATTTCAGGCGTTGGAGCTTCATATGCAGACCAGTCGAATTTCTGTGCCCGGTTGCGCGCTTCTGACAATGCTACCGTTTCTGTAGACCTACGATTATAGGAGTCCCTCAGTTCAGAATATTCCTTATCAAGATTTTCTATGAAATTATCGCGTGTGACAGGATTGAGAAGCTTTGACGCCACTATCGGATTTTGTGCGGCATCTGTCATATGGACAACAGGACCATGGTAAACCGGAGCTATTTTCAATGCCGTATGAATTCGGGAAGTGGTTGCACCTCCCACCAGCAACGGTATGTCAAGACATGCCTCCTCCATTGCTTTCGCCACATTGACCATTTCTGACAGAGAAGGAGTTATCAATCCTGACAGACAGACAAGATCCGGTTTTTCTTTAATCGCTGTTTCTACAATTGTCTCGGCAGGAACCATAACGCCAAGATCAATAACCTCATAGTTGTTGCATGCGAGAACTATAGAAACAATATTCTTACCTATGTCATGCACATCGCCTTTCACAGTGGCGAAAATAACTTTTCCCGCCTTTGATCCGGAATTACGATTATTAGCCGCCTCCATTAGCGGTTTCAGATAATCAACTGCAAGTTTCATAGTCCTCGCGGTCTTGACTACCTGAGGCAGAAACATTTTCCCGGAGCCAAACAATTCGCCAACACGGTTCATGCCGTCCATCAAGGGACCCTCAATAATCCTGACTGCGGATTCATATTCTCCAATAGCCTCGTCAAGATCTTCATTAAGATATTCTGAACTACCTTTTATGATGGCGGTTTTCAATCTTTCGCCGACCGGAAGGGAAATGTCTCGGGTCTGCAAGGATTTTACCGCCACTACTTGCTGTTGTGTGTCATTGGCGGCATAATCGGCAAGTTCCTCTGGTGCTTCAGGTCGCCGGGCAAGGATCACATCCTCTATCAATTCGCGCAGCTTCGGTTCGATGTCTTCATAAGTGACGGAAGTTGCAGGATTCACGATTCCCATATCAAGTCCGGCAGCAATAGCGTGGTAAAGGAATACAGCATGCATAGCCTCACGAAGTGCATTTTTCCCTCTGAATGCAAATGAAAGATTGCTGACGCCACCACTTGTCTTTGCCCCCGGAAGATTCTTTTTAATCCATCTTACCGCCTCAATATAGTCTATACCATATCGGTTATGCTCTTCTATTCCTGTGGCAACCGCCATGATATTGACATCAAATATTATATCATCCGGAGAGAATCTGCACTTGTCGACGAGCAAACCGAAAGCACGACGACAGATATCGATCTTACGCTGATAAGTGTCTGCCTGACCTTTCTCATCAAAAGCCATTACTATAACAGCCGCCCCTAACTGGCGTATCCGCTTCGCCTTTTTAAGAAAAGACTCTTCACCCTCCTTGAGAGAAATAGAATTGACTATGCCCTTCCCCTGAAGATTCTTTAAAGCCGCCTCCACGACCGACCAATCAGATGAATCGACCATCACCGGCACTTTCGAAATGTCGGGATCCGAAGCGATATAGCGTAAGAAATGCACCATCTCCTCTTTTGCATCAAGCATAGCGTCGTCCATGTTGACATCTATCATTATGGCACCGTCTTCCACCTGATGCAACGCGATTGTCATCGCCTCCTCATAATTTTTCTCTTTTATGAGTCGAAGGAATTTTCGCGAACCTGCAACATTACAACGTTCCCCTACATTGACAAAATTATTCTCCGGCAACACCTCTACCCTTTCAAGCCCCGAAATTCTCAGAGCTTTCAGTATCTCCGGACGCACGTGTGATTTTGCAAACGGAAGTTTTGACACGACCGCCGCGATATGATCGGGAGTAGTGCCGCAGCAACCGCCTACAATATTCAGGGAACCATCGCGCAGCATCATCTCCACATGAGAGGAAAAAGATTCCGGTGTCTCGTCATACTCTCCCATAGCATTCGGCAGTCCGGCATTGGGATGGCAACTTACAAAATGTCGCGTGAGATTTCCTAATTCCTTTACATAAGATATTATATCCGAGGGACCAAAACTACAGTTCAGTCCAAGGCTCACAACATTGTCATATTCTTCAATTGAAGTGACAAATGCCGCCAAAGTCTGACCGGAAAGAGTCCTCCCCGACTTATCGGAGATTGTTGCTGAAATCATTATCGGCAATTCTCTTCCGATATTATCCATCACGCTGTTTGCGGCATCAAGTCCGGCTTTCAGATTAAGGGTATCGAATACTGTTTCAAACAAAATGATATCGATCCCACCCTCGACTAATCCTTCGATCTGCTCAGAATATGACTCAAAGAGCATGTCATATGTCACATTGCGATAAGCGGGGTCACCGACCTCCGGACTCATTGAAGCCGTTCTGTTGGTGGGTCCTACTGAGCCGGCAACAAGTGCCTTTCCACCCCATCGCCTTACAGAAGCTTTTTCAACACATTCCTTGGCTATAGAAGCAGCAGCCCGATTAATCTCCTTAATCAAGCCCGGGTATTTCTGAAGACCGTAATCTTCCATTGAAATACCATTGGCATTAAAGGAATTGGTGGATATTATATCTGCTCCGGCATCAAGATATGCCTTGTGTATTTCCTTGATTTGTTCAGGGCGCTCAAGACATAACAGGTCATTGCATCCTGACAGTTTGATGTCATGTGACACAAATCTTTCGCCACGGAAATCTTCTTCCTTAAACCTATAGCGCTGAATCATGGTGCCCATTGCTCCGTCGAGCACGAGCACATTCTTTTCTAAAAGCCTTATTAAATCGTGTGGTTTCAATCCGGACTTAATTTTTAAAACACTCTTTCTGCAATTTTCAATACACTGTCTGACACACTCATCGTGTAATAATGTATGCCGGGGGCTCCATTTTCAAGAAGTTCCCGGCTCTGCCTGATACCCCACTCAATACCTACTTTCTTCACTTCCTCATCTGTCTTACATTCCCTGATTCTTGATGCCAATTCTTCAGGGATGTCAGTTCTAAACACTTTGGGAAGCACTGTCAGCTGGGTTTTCTTTGAGATAGGCTTCAATCCGGGAAGAATCGGTACTGTTATGCCTTCCGCCCTACATCTTTCCACAAACTTGAAATATTTTTCATTGTCGAAAAACATCTGGGTCACCAAATAATCAGCTCCATTCTCAACTTTTTTCTTGAGATAGAACATGTCAGAATCCATATTTGGAGCCTCTTCATGTTTCTCCGGATAACAGGCCATTCCGTAAGAGAACGGGGTCTCTATACCATCTATCTTCGTATCTTCCAGACCTATTCCTTGATTAAACAGATTGACCTGCTGCTGGAGATCTGTGGCATGTTCATGATAAAGTTCAGGACTACCATTGGTGGAATCCTGTCCCTTTTCATCGCCACGGAGCACCAAAAGGTTGTTGATGCCAAGAAAATTGAGATCAAGAAGTGCATATTCCGTCTCTTCCTTCGTAAATCCCTTACATATAATGTGAGGCACAGGAATCAGACCATAACGGTTCTGAATTGCAGCCGCTATTGCAACAGTTCCGGGACGCTTCACAACACTCACCCTGCGGTGGGTACCGTCAGGAAGCGGTTTATAAATATATTCGCTGTGATGCGAAGTGATGTTGACAAATTTGGGGTCAAACTTTTTAAGTTTTTCGACAATGTCAAACACCTTATATATACTATTGCCCTTCAACGGTGGCAAAATCTCGAATGAGAACACCGGATTGGAGCTTTCATTTATTATATCAATAATCTTCTTCAGCTGCATCTTCAGAAATTAAAACGTAAAAAAAAAAGACCTCTATAATTCAAGTTATACAATCAAAACTTGAATCACTTGTTGAGCACGGCTTCTTTTATCCTCTTCATCACCTCCTCTAAGACAGAACGTGGAGTTGCCACATTTAGGCGCATAAGACCTTCTCCCTCTTTACCGAACATTGCTCCATCGTTCAGGGCAACACGTGCCTTATTTACAAAAAGATCGACTAAATCATCATGCGGCAGACCTAATTCCCGGCAGTCAAGCCACACAAGGAATGACGCTTCCGGACGCAATGCCCTCACCCCGGGAATATTCTTTTTGCAATAATCTTCGACGAAACGGATGTTACCTTCCACATATGCCAGCATCTCTTTACGCCACTCATCTCCTTTTCTATAAGCTGCAATTGTAGCGATCGGAGACATCATGGGAGCGGCATTAAATTCACTGGCTTCCAACCATCCGTAGAAACGATCCCTTATCTCTTTATTTGGAACGACAGAGAATGAACTTACAATTCCGGGGATGTTGAATGTCTTTGACGGGGCACAGAAAGTAATGCTGTTTTGCGCCGCCTCTTCGCTCACCGTGGCAAAAGGAACATGTCTGTTTCCCCAAAGAG
This sequence comes from uncultured Porphyromonadaceae bacterium, assembly GCA_947073495.1. Taxonomy (GTDB): domain Bacteria; phylum Bacteroidota; class Bacteroidia; order Bacteroidales; family Muribaculaceae; genus Lepagella. Next base: position 6,565 of record CAMTMX010000046.1, on the reverse strand, counting down.
CCATATCGGCGTGAATTTCATCTGAAATGACAAGCAGATTTTTCTTCTTGCTGATTTCCGCAACCTTTTGAAGTTCCTCTTTACTCCACATTCTTCCGGATGGATTATGGGGATTTGAGAATATTAGCACGCCACCTTTTGTATCAAGGTTTTCAAATGCCTCGAAATCTACATGATAACGATGATCCTCATCTTCAATCATAGGGACATTGACAACATTCCTTCCATTTTCTTCCGGCACTATTCTGAAAGGATGATATACCGGGGGCATAATAACCACATCCTCTCCCGGTTTTGTAAATACATTCAAAACCATGCCGATACCTTTAACGATACCGGGAATATAGCTCAACCATTCAGGATCGAGCTCCCAGCCGTGAAGATTTCGTTCCCAATCCATGATTGCCGGACGATAGTCTGCCGGTTCAGCAGTATAACCGAGAATCGGATGCTCAAGGCGTTCCTTCAAAGCATCAATTATAAAAGAAGGGGTGGCAAAATCCATATCGGCAACCCATGCTGCGATAAGATCCGGGCGACCATATCTTTCTTCAAGGCAATCCACCTTTATCGCGCCACTTCCATGTCTGTCTATTACTTTATCAAAATCGTATTTTCCCATGATTTAAGTTGAATAAGGTCAGTTATTGATTGCAAAATCAATCGCCTGGGCAAGATCGGCATATATATCTTCCGGATCTTCCAATCCGATTGAAAGTCGAATTGTGGTGTCTTCGATATCCATAGCTTTTCTCTGCTCCTGAGACAAAGGACCGAATATTGTGCTTGCCGGATGAATGGCAAGACTGCGGTTGTCAAAGAGGTTTGTAGCCCTATGAATCATTTTCAATGCATTAATAAACTTAAAGCATGTAGACTCATCCGGGAGATTGAATGTGAGCATAGCCCCTCCCTTGTCGCCATATATATCTTTAAACAATTTATAGTCGGGATGGCTTTCCAATCCCGGATAACCCACTTTCTTAACGCCGGGGGTATTTTCAAGGAGACGTGCAATTTTAAGCGCGGAAGAAGACTGACGGTCATAACGCACCTGAAGAGTTTCAAGTCCTATTGTCTGCATATATGCCACGTGAGGCGTCATATATCCCCCAAAATTGAAGACAGAGTCTTTTTTAATCCTTTTGGATATTTCGGGGAAATTTCCGTAGTCGATTATTACACCACCAAGACTCGTGGCTCCGCCGGAAACATATTTGGTGGTAGACACAACCTGAAAATCGATTCCTAATCTTGCTCCATCAAACTGGGTGAAAGGAATCATTGTTGTGTCGACGATCAATGGAACACCATTTTCATGAGCGATCTTGGCGAGTTCTCTGACATCAGCCACCTCAGTCTGTGGATTTGAAACACTTTCAAGAAAGATGCAACAGGTGTTTTTATCAAACAATCCTTTCACCAGCTCCGGTTTTGTGAGGTCAGTCAGCCGTGCCTCTACATTGTAACGGGTGAGGGTCTGAGTCAAAAGAAGGAATGTATTACCAAACAGGTGATGTGAGGAGATTATATTTTTACCTGCCGCAGCTGCGCTCAGAATCATGGCGCTGATGGCAGACATGCCGGAAGAGAAAGCACTCACCTCCTTGGCTCCGGTAAGATTGACAATACGCTGCTCGAAATGAGTAACGGTAGGGTTAAGCACCCTTGAATAGTCCGGCGCATCAGATCTGCCGCAGAAAGCGTCAGCCATCACATCGGCATTGTCAAATTCGTATGCCATCGTATGGTAAACCGGCATTTGAAGAGCATCATAAACATCTCTTCTTTGAAAAGGCGTATGGATCGCCTTTGTTGTATTATCCATCTTCTTTACCTGTTAAACAAACCCGGCAATGAGTTTACATTCGGAAACTCATTCACCCTATAAATTGGAATATTCATCCATTATTCCCCAAATGATGGGAAATAATTGGCAAAGTTAACGTTTTAAGCCGAAAAATCATCATCTAAAATGGTAAAAAACACACCTCACAATCATTTTTTATTCAAATACATCAAATTATTTAATAATTATACATTATAGAAAACTCTAAAGTGATGACTGGTCTAACAAATATTTTGCAAAAAAATAAGTAATATTATTGCATATTCCATTTTTTATTGTATTTTTGCAAATTAAATAACCGATCACTAATCTGAGAATGACATGAAAAACTCCAAGCCTAATCAGATCATAGTAACATTCGGGAATGCGTTTCTTAAAATCCTTATAACGATTGTAGAAGCCATTTTACCTTGTCTTGCTTCGGCATCATCTGTGTATAGCCATTCGCCTTCACCATTAAACAACTGCTATTCAGCCATTGACGATACGACTCCTAATGACGGAGTAATCGAGAAATATGATGACAACATTGAGATTACCAATGAAACGCGGCATTTTGTATTTATTACAAATTCCGGCAACCCTGCATCCATAAAAGAGAAACACGATATAACATACACGGCAAAAAATTCAGACGACATTGCCTATGTCATAAAATTTTATGGAGGTAAAAGCAAAATATTAAAAGCTTCCGCCACGGGAACCAAGCCCAGATACCGCACATACGAAAGCAAATATATTTTTTATGATGGGAGCCGTGTCTGTTTCATGGCTATGCCGGTGAAGAAAGGAAAAGATTCTAAGGTCAGATTTGAGCTGACCCACGAAGATCCCTCCCTTTTCACCCGTATATTTCTTAGGGCAAGCAACTTCACAAAAGTCTCAGAAACAAGAATCACTATTCCGGCAGAACTTTCTCACCAAATAAAAGTGATTCCCCATGGATTGTTGCCTTGTATGAAATTTACTCAAGAAAACAATCCAAACGGAGATATGGTGTATAAAGTGATTTCGCTAAATCAGCCAACATACATACCATTATCTGATTCCCCGAATCCAAATATCGCCATTCCTCAATTATTTATCACAGGATATTTCTCAGACGTTAATGATCTATACCATTATATAAGCAGCTATCTTCCCGGTGAATCTGTCAACATTGATGACAAGGTGAAGGCTCTTGCTGCCGATCTTAAAAGCAAGGCGCCTACCCCGCATGCATTGATCGACAGCACCGCAGCCTGGGTTCGTTCAAACATCCGATATTATGCAATTGAAGACGGCGACAATGCTTTTGCTCCTGCTCCTGCAGCAAACGTACTTTCCAGAAGAAGCGGAGACTGCAAGGGGTCGGCAAACCTGATCAAAACACTGCTACGACTTAATGGCATCGACGGGCGAGTTGCATGGATAGGCACCGAGGGGACGTCTCCATTCGGATGGAAAGAAATGCCTACAATCTGCACGGGAAACCATATGATTGCAGCAGCACTCATCAACGACAGCATAATTTATTTAGACGGAACCACTCGCCATGCTTACGACGGCTTTGTTCCGGCACAAATTCGTGGAAGAGAGGCATTGATCGAAAACGGCGACACTCCTATTTTAAAGACAGTGCCTTCCGACACAAATTCAGATGACGTTTTTAAAATTACCGCTGATTATAAAATCGCTTCCGATGCCCTCAACGGCATTATCAGGCACGATTATTCCGGAGTCCTAAAAGTGGCTATGGCATCATCTATCGATGACGTCACCAAATCCAAAAGAGATGAATTTATCAAACATCTCGTCACAACAGGACGAAATAATTCTATGGTTGACCTCATAACAGTGTCATCAGACAGAGATTCTCCTGTCATGTCGATAATAGCAAACATATCTGAAATTGCATCCGTAAAAGAAACTTCCGGAAAGATCTATATCAACCTCCAGCCAATCAGAGATTTTCAGCTTGACTTTGTCAATACAATAGACCGCACCTGTGATTATAAGAAAGCTCTTTTATACCGATGCGATTTCAAATATACAGTCACAATTCCGGAGAACCTCATTCCCAAACACATACCGGAGAAACAGACCATAGACAATCAATGGTTTGAATCTTCTTTGACATATGAATATTCAAACGGAAAGATCTTGTGTAATGCCCACATACAACCAAAGACTGACATTGTGGCATTGGAAGATATCGACAAATATAACACCGAAATCAGAAAAATCAAACAATTGTCTAACGCTCACATAATATTTGAAGAACTGCCATGAAACTGAAAAAATTATTTATAATTCTGAGTGCCGCGATCCTGGGTTCATCGGGATCAGCAGCATACTCCGCCGACAATAAGTTTCTCTCCGAAGCGGCAAAGATAGTTTGGGAAAAATATCCTGAAATGTTTGACGCAACTAAAGAGATACCGCCAAAATTAGTGGAGAAGAATGATGCCGTGATTCTTGCAGAGCTCAACTATCTCTATATGGATTTTGAATACGCTCAAGACGCGACAAGACGCACATTCACCCGATGGTTTAGCATCGACCGCAGGATGGTGAAATTAAACAATGGGCGTGCCGTGGAAGAATTCTCCAAACATGAATTCGGACATAAAGAAAAAGCTTCCATCGATTGGTATCAGTTTGCCGGTATGGAAATAGGATTCGGGGCAAAAATTCATAAACAAGATGGAAGGGTGATCCAGGTTGACCTTTCCGATGCATATGATATCACTGAGGGAAAGAATGATACCAAAAGAAACCGCATAAAGAAGAAAATAGATATAAGTGGATTGGAAACCGGTGACGTGCTTGACTATTTCACGATTCGACGGGAATGGGTTCAGGAATTTGACCCGCCGGCATTCCAATATATGATTAATGAAAAATACCCGATCATGAATCTTAGGATTGAATGCAATATATCCCCGGAAATCACACTTGATTATAAGAACTATAATGGGGCTCCTCCTTTTATACAAATCACAACCAATAAAGGCAGGACAATATTGAGTCAGACATTCAAAGATGTGCCTGTGATTCCCAACAGCCTATTCATCAAGGATAAAAGGCAGTTGCCATTTTACTATGTCAGGCCATTAAACTGTCGCTCCAAAATTAGAAGAGATTTTGTCGAGAGAGCTGCGGGAGTGAACGGCAACCTCCATTCAAGCTTCTTTTTCAACCAGATAGCACAGCGTATTGCAAAGGTTGACTTTTCCAATTTCGAAATCAGAGGCAAAATCATGTCTTTGATAAAAGATTATGCAAAAACAAAACCTGATTTGACACAAAAGGAACTTTTGGACATCGCCTGCCTTGCCACTCTTTATGTCAATGTCACTGACAAAAAAGGTCGGTATGACGATTTTGAAACTGCCTTGATTTTAGCTGATGTCGTCAAGAAAAGTCCGATAAATGCTAAAGACGCGTCAATCGCATTCATAAATTCCCGCGACAATGTCCCGACAAAAGAAATATGTGGCTGGGATATGACATCTTACGGAGTCAAAACAGGTGATAACCTTTACATAATAGACACGCCTGAATATTTAGTGCCCGGCGAAATCCCGGGTGCATTCCATGGAGAGGAAGGTGCCGTCTATCCATCAGATCCACAACTTATCAAACCAATGTCAACTCCATTGTTATTCAAACTGCCTCCAAATACTTCCAACGACAACACAAGTGTGGTTAACAGTGAAATTTCAATCTGCGACGAAGACAATATATTGGCAACAGGAAATATATCTCTGAAAGGAGACTCAAAGTCCTTATGTTCAGGATTCAACGGGATAATGGATATCTTAAGGGAGACAGAAATGTTTTTTAATCTTACTGACAAAAAGATATTCAAGCCCCAAAAACCTATTGAATCATCGGAAATTGCCATCGAGAGAATCAACGATGCAGAGAAACAACTTTCAGACTTTTTGTTTTCAGATACAGATTTCAAGATCTCACAGCATAAGATTATTCAGCGTGGACTTACTCCTGACAATAAGATCTTTAAATTAGAATATAGTGCCAATATTCCATCTGCAGTATCAAAAGCGGGAGACGAATTGATTTTCCCGGTAGGAAAATTCACAGGCAGCAACAGCAGGATAACCGGAGAGGAACGTAATCGTCAAATGGATATCTATCTTCGATCTCCCAATATGGAGCGATTTAACTTAAAAATAAAAGCTCCTGAAGGTTATAAAATCTCAGAAGAGAGCCTTGAGGCATTCTCTAAAAACATATCAAACGATATCGGATTGCTGATAGCCCAAGCCACAACTGACCAAAACGGAGATGTATCCGTTGTAGTTCAACAGAGATTTATCTACCCTACAATTGATGTCTCGGCATGGCAACAGATGCTTGACATACTTGATGCGAGGGCTGACCTGACAGATGCCGTAATAATCTTCCAACGAGAATAAACGGTTCCTAAATTTGTTATGTAACCATCCATAAATACGATGCCGGGAACATTGCAGCTTCCCGGCATCTATATTATTGACGAGTCATTACAACTGTCAGTCTTCGTATTGGAGAAGAGGCCCGGATTTTCTCTAAAGCTGAGATTTCATGTTTTTGTGTTAATAATGGTTATGAATTAAATGAATTCACTTCAAAATTAAATAAAAAATAATTAAGAAACTGTTTAAAATTATTTTGTCTTGTTATTGAGGTCTTTGTCGGCATCTTTATGATATTTATTCAGTCATTATG